>CANRPR010000021.1 GCA_947632535.1 uncultured Clostridia bacterium
AACTTTCCGACTATGTGAAAGCACTACTCCCATATATGTTTTACAAGCATAGTATAGTAGAATATTATGTAACGTATGCATCATTTTTTGTATTTTCTCCTAATATATAAAATTGGATAAAATCTACGGAATAAATTGCTTTTGAATAAAAATAAAAATTGCATAAGTTTCTTAATTTAATAAAAAACTCATGCAATTTGATGTATGTTATTTGTTAATTAGGTTTTGAAATTTATTACATCTCTAATTTAATATAATGGCTGGGCGAAACCCATTACTGTTGTATGCATGGCCACCATCTACACTCGAATTCGACACGCCCGCACCAGCTTTTTCAGTGCAACAGCCACCGCGATGCAAGAACGAACTGCCACCGCCTCCTATCATCACATAATCACCATTCCATGCTTTTCCATATGTATGTGCTGTATCTTCTGTTTTTACTTTCCAGTCTATTATTGTTCCTACTAATCCTCTATAGCTCCAACTTTCTCCTACTTCATTCATTCCTATTCCTTTTTTCTCAGCTAAATTATTCCAGGTTACTTCTGTTAATTCATGTCTTTTTTGCTCTGATTCTGCATCTTTTTTACTTGCACTCCATAAGTCGTCTTGCTTTATTCCTGTTTCTTCCCCTACTGTTATGCTATTGCTCTTCTCTTCGTCGCTTACTTCGTATGCTTCCCAGTAGTCTGCATAATCTGGATTTATTGTTGCTTTATCCCCATCTAATGTAAAGTATTCTGTATCAGGATAGCTAGTGCTCTTTCCATTTGTATTCAAGTTCTTATGTCCATTGTCATAGTATGCTGCTACTCTCTCCCATGCTCCTCCACTCATATCATATATTCCATATACATTTCCTGTTGTACTTGCTAATTGTCCTAATGCTGTATTATATCCATGTGTGTCTGCACTCCAATCTTCGTATCTTATTTCATTATCCGTTGCTTCTGGTCCTGCTCCTGTATGGAAATCATATCTATTTGTTCCACTTTTTGCATTTCCATTTATCTGTGGTACACTTCCAAAGGCGCTATAGCATAAATACGCTACTGCTCCCCATTCACTATTCTTCATTAAATGACTATCCACACTTTCCCAGCCGTAATGTGTCGTATCTTCACTCATAGACATACTTCTATATTGACTTTCTCCAGTTGTTATATCTCTCCAACTTACTACATTTGGTAATACTTTCACATATGTACTGTCGTCTGCTGCTATTGCTGATCCTGTTCCACCTTCTCTGTTTCCTACTGCCTGTCCTTCGCTTGTAAGCCCACTCGCTTCAAACTTAGCTACCCATATCCCTGTTAAAGCTGTTTCTCCAAATTTAAATGCTGGATGTACTATCTTTGGTGTTACATCTCCGTGCTTCTAACTCACTTGCCTCGTAATTTTCTTGATATGTTTTGTCGTCTGTTCCTACATTTGTATCTTCTTTTAAAAAAGTTATGCTTATTTTTTTCTTTCCTGCATTTGTTTGACTTGGTGTCTCTGTGTTTGATGTTTTATATCCATCTACTATGCTATATGCATATCTTGGTATCCATACAAAAAATGTTGTTATGTCTTCCATTGGTATTGTTGTTCCTACTTTGTCTACTCCATTTGTTGCTGCTGCATATGTTTCCGCATTACTTTCTTCTACCGTTACTATATTTGCCCACTTCTTCTTTGAATAATCATACCATTGATTATTTGTGTTTTCTTTATCTGCTACTTTCCATACTTTATTTGTTGCATCATAATATACTGGTATCATTCCTTCTGTTAACTTTGGTGCGTTTGGTTTATTCTCTGGATTTAAATCCTCATTTATTGTTCCTTCATTTACCAAACTCTCAAATTGTGTATCTAAATTATCTAATATGTCTATTTCGTTTTGCTCTGCCTCTGCATACTTATCCTTTCCTTCTTTTGCTCTTGCTAATATTCCATTCTCTCCAAAGGTTAAGCTTATTGTTACCCCTGCTAGTATTAGTAGCACTATTATTGTTATTACTAATGCTATTAATGTTATACCCTTTTCTTCTTTTACTTTCTCTTCTTCCATCTTTTTCATCCTTCCTTTGTTTATAATAAATATGACATACTTGTCATGTTTATTATAAACAAAACCGACATGTATGTCAATGTTTTTTTGTATAATGCATTATAAAATTTTTTTGAGGTGATAATTATGTTAAGAGAAGAAAGAATGAAAAAAGGCTATACACAAGAACAACTTTCAGAGTTGGCAGATATTGATCCCAGAACCATTTTAAGAATAGAAAAAGATTTTACTATTCCTAAAATAGATACATATGCCAAAATTGTGATAGCCTTAGAAATGACAAATGAAGAAATAGGAGAACATATTAGAAAAATTGCTCAACATTATAATTTTCCCAATTAAATTTGCCTATCAGTATATTTATATCCATTCGCCATATTTTTTTATATAAATTTTTTTTGCAAACAATGCCACAAAACAATAAAGTATTGGAACAGCTATAATTAGCATAATATATTGTAAAGATATTGGTACTAATCCTATTACTTGTCCTAATAATGTAAATGGCACTATTATTGCAATTATACTTAACAATATTGAACTCAAGTATACAGATCCAGAAGCATGACTTTCTATAAAAGGTTTCTTTGCTGTTCTAATAATATGCATTCCTACTAAATTTGATACAACTCCATATGAAAACCATATCGTTTGAAATGTTGCAACATCCGGCGCTCTTAAACCAAATCCAAACCATAATGTAGCAAAAACTATTAAATCAAAACACGAACTTAGTGGACCCATAAATGTTATAAAATGTAATAAACTTTTTACATCCCATTTTCTTGGTTCTTTTAAATATTCAGCATCTACTTTGTCAAATGGCAATGATAATTGCCCTATATCGTATAATAAACTCTGTACTAGTAATTGTATTGGTGTAATTGGGAAAAATGGCAATAAAATACTTGCAATAATAACTGACGATACTTCTCCAAAATTGAAACTAGCTGCTAATTTTATATATTTCATTATATTAGCAAATGTTTTTCTACCTTCTACCACGCCATCAATTAAAACATTTAAATCTTTTTCAAGTAAAATAATATCCGCTGTTTCTTTTGCAATATCTACCGCTGTATCAACTGAAATTCCTACATCTGAATTCGTTAAAGAAGGGGAATCATTAATTCCATCTCCCATATACCCTACTACATTTCCATTTTCCTTTAGCAACCTAACAATTCTTGCCTTTTGAATAGGTGATAATTTTGCAAATACATTTACCCTTTTTAATTTTCTCATTATTCCATAGTCAGTAAGCTTATCTATTTGACTTCCTGTAATTATAGTAGAAGTATTAATATTTACCTTTTGACATACCGCTTTGGTTACCTCTACATTATCACCTGTTAGTACAATAACTCTTATTCCTAATTTATTTAACTTTTCAATTGAATCTTTTGCACTTTCCTTTGGTGGATCTAAAAATCCTATAAATCCCATTAAAACCATTTGACTTTCATTTTCTACTGAAAAATTATCTACACCTGCAATGTCATTTTTCTGACATACTGCAATAACTCTTAATCCATCTTCGTTTAATTTTTTAGTCATTTTTAATATGTTTTGTTTTATTTCGCCAGTTATATTTGATACAGTCCCTTGATAATCCACAAGGCTACATATTTGAAGTATTTCCTCAACAGCTCCTTTTGTTATTAATTGCTTTTTCTGCCCATCTGTTACTACCACTGATAATCTTCTTCTTGAAAAATCAAATGGAACTTCATCTATCTTTTTATACTTTTTAGTATACTCCTCCATTCCATTTTCCATCGCCCTGTTTACAACTGCCTCGTCTATATTGCCTCTTAATCCTGTTTGAAAATAGCTATTTAAGAAAGCATGTTTTAATACTCTATAATCTTCTTCACCATATATATTAAGATATTTTTCTAGTACAATTTTGTCCTCTGTTAAAGTTCCTGTTTTATCTGTACATAATATATTCATGGCTCCAAAACTTTGTATTGAATCTAATCTTTTTACAATAGTTTTCTTATTTGACATTCTAATAGCACCTTTAGAAAGGCTTGACGACAAAATTACTGGCAACAGTAATGGAGTTATACCTATTGCAATAGCAACAGCAAAAGTAAAGGCTATTAAAATATCATGTTTTCCTGCATTTAGTATAAATACTATTGGTATCATGATAAGCATTAATCTAATTAATAGTCTACTTATACTTTCTACTCCTTTTTGGAAACTCGTTTTAGGTTTTCCTTGAACCAAAGTATGTGCTACTTTTCCAAAGTATGTTTCATCACCTGTTTTTATGATAACTCCTTTTGCTGAACCACTTACAACATTTGTTCCCATTAAACAAATCGTATCTAAATCTGTTATACTTTCTATATCATTTATACTTGTAAGCTCTGTTGTATCTGTTTTCTTTATAGAATCTGCTTCTCCTGTAATTGCAGACTGATTTACATATAAATCCTTTGATTCTATAATTCTTAAGTCTGCTGGTATCATTCCACCTGCAGATAGAATTATTACATCTCCAACAGTAATTTCTGATAATGGTATGTTTTCTTCTTTTCCTTCTCTTATAACTGTGGCAGTAGTCTGAACTAATTGCTTTAACTTTTCTGCTGACTTATTTGATTTGTACACTTCAAAGAATTCTAGTAATGTACTTATAGTAACTAAAACCACTATTACAATTATATTTGCTGGATTTGGATGTTCTGGTAGTATTATATCTGTATATATTAATAATATGGTAATTCCTGTCAAAATTATATTAAATGGGCTAAAAAAACTATTTAATAAATAATTGTACCATTTTTTTGGTTTTGCTTGTTTTATTTCGTTTTTACCATATTTATTCAAATTATTTATAGCATTTTCTTGGCTCAGTCCACTTTCTTTTATATTATATTTTTTAATAAATTCTTCTTTATTTAATGTAGCTTCCTCGCCATAGAATTGTTTAATATCTTCCATTTATTATTATTCCATCCCTTTCTTGCTTTTCTAGGAAATTATTAATAATGAAAAAAGTATTTATTCGTATTATGTACTAATATGTTTTTTATATACTTTATACTATTTGTAATTATTATTAACTTAAAAAAGAACCTTTTTATAAGGCTCTTTTAATATGAATTCATATAAAAAATATATAAATCTTATTTTTTATTAACTAATTCTTTTAATGCTTTACCAGCCTTGAATACTGGAGCTTTAGAAGCAGGTATTTTTATTTCTTCTTTAGTTTGTGGGTTTCTTCCTTTTCTAGCTGCTCTTTTTCTTACTTCAAAAGATCCGAATCCAACTAGTTGAACTTTATCTCCTTTAACTAATGCTTCTGTTACAACATCAACTAATGCATTAACTGATGCTTCTGCACTTTTTTTTGTGTCTCCTGTTTTAGCAGCTATGGCTGCGATTAAATCAGATTTGTTCATTTACATTACCTCCTATAAGTTTCTTATGTAGAATAGTTCTCGCTTCTACAATATGATTATTCGCCAAATTTATATAAAATCCTTCTTTTTTATTTATTTTTTTCTTTATTTTCTAAGGCTTTTTTAATATTTGCTATTTATATATTCCAATTTTTTCAAGTACGCTATATATTTTTTGTCCAAATGGTATCATATATATTTCTTCTTTTGTAAATATTTTTAAAACAATAATAGCTACAGCATAAGTAATTACAGCCACCACTAATGCTATAATTGTTGCTTTATTCATAGCCAATTTTGCACCAACTAATACTGTATAAACTCCTAAAGAGCATATTGACATTATAGCAGTAGCAATAACCGGCTTTAATACAAATTTTGAAAACTTTGTATCTATTTTCATATTTTTCTTTAAAACAATAAATCCAATTATAAAAGCTATAACATTGCATACTACATTTCCAATTGCAGCACCATTAACTCCAAAGTTTTCATTAGGTACTAATGTTAAATTTAATATTAACTTTGCCACAACTCCTATTCCCAAAGCTATTGCAGGAACCATTACTTTTCCAATTCCTTGTAAAGCACCATTAATTGTTTGTATTAATACACTAAATATAATTGCTATTGCAGATATTTGTAATACAACCGTTCCAGCTGTCTGTGCTGGAAATAACAAGTGTAATATTTGTTCTGCAAAAATATACATTCCTACAGTACATGGTAGTCCAATTAATATTGTAACTAATAATGAAAACGATACTCTTTTATTTGCTGAATCCATATCATTTTTTGCTCTTGCAGCAGCAATTGCTGGAACTAATGCCGTTGCAAATGCCACATTAAAAGATAGCGGTAATGTTGTTAATGTGTCTACTTTTCCACTTAATATTCCATATTGAATTTTTGCATCAGCCTCTGTTAGAAAGTTTTTTAATCCTCTTACTACAGTCATCGAATCTACATTTCTATTTATAGAAGATAAAATAGCTGAAAGCGACATTGGAATAGATACATATATTATTCTTTTTACTATAGTTTTTATACTTTCTCTTTTATATTTTACCTTTTGAACTGGTGGTGGTATATTCATTTTTTCTCTATATTTTTTCTGTCTTCTTAAATATGAAATTAAATATGCGAAACTCAAAATAACAGATAGCGTAGTTGCAAGATTAGCTCCTGCTGCCATTGCTGCTGTATTTGTTTTTGTAAATATTGCTACTATTTCTACTACTATTATAGTTAACAAACTTTTAAAAACTTGCTCTAGTGTTTGAGATTTGGCAGTTGCAGACATTTTTTGCGTTCCATTAAAATATCCTCTAATAACTGATGCTATTGCTACAAAAAATATAGATGGCGATAATGCAACTAGAGTCATTTCTGCTTCTGGTATTTGTATCATTACATTTGCTATGTAATGTGCACCAAGTAGTAATATAATAGTTCCCACTAAACCAACTACTGCAAAGGTACAAAAACCTACTCTAAAAATTCGGTTTGCTCCCTTATAGTCATCTAAAGCTACTCTTTCAGAAACTAATTTAGATATTGCATTTGGAACACCCACTGAAGATATTGTTAATAATAGTGCATATATGTAATAACCTGCACTATAAATTGCATTTCCTTCATCTCCAAAACCTGGTCTATTAGTAAGATACATTTTATACACTAAACCAAGTATTTTTATTAATACTTGTGAAAACATTAAGGCAATAACGCCCTGCATAAAGCCCTCACTTTTAAACTTTTTATTTGTTTTTTCCATAAGTATATCCTTCCTACTTTTGTTTAATAATATTTTACCTCCTAAAAAAATATACATTTATTATATACTATAATTTTATTTTTTACCATTGTTTTATAAATTTTATAAAAAAGTATTGTTTTTTTCGCCATTTTGTAGGATAATATATATGTAGGATTATATTTGAAAGTAGGTAAAAAAAGTGAAATATGTTGATAAGTTTTTAAAATGGTTAGGTACGGATAGAAATACTTTTGCTTGCTACATTTTTACCTTACTAACCATATACATTTTTGTAGATAGAATATTTGAAATGCTTTTGATATTTCTTTCTGGAATATCACTTTCTTACTGGGGACCTATCACCTACACTTTGGCTTTAGCTTGTCCAGTATGTGCATTTCTATTTTCAGGAACATCACAACTTATAAAATCAAATAAAATGAAGGTTTTAGCATTATATGTATATTGCATTACATTATATGTAATTGGAATATCAATGGCTGTACAATGGATTAATGGAGGTCTATGGTTGCTATTCTTATCTGTTCCAAATTATTCAGAAATAGTAACGCAATTCCCTGAATTAATTAAACCAGCATTCCAATCAATTGCTATATATTTACCACTTACCACATTTTATCCATTATTCAAATGGCTATATACTGTATTAAATGAAAATAAAGATATTCGTGATGGTATAGTTGATTACCAAGGAATAGATTTATCTGATAAAAAGCAAGGATTAGGACCCTATACATGTGAAGTAGTTCTTTGTAAGGATAAAATAAACGGTAATTTAGCAAAAATACCAGAAGTACGAAGATTTGATGGAACTCTTATTATTGGTGCATCTGGTACTGGAAAAACAACCATGGTTTTTGAACCTATGATGGCTAGAGATTTGGAAAAGAAATTCTTTTTCAGAGAAGCCTCTAAAGAAATGGGATTTACAGCTTTAAAAACAGGTATTGCTCATTTAACCAGACCATATAGTAATGAATTTTTAAATGACAACTTTGTTTTAAATATGCTTGAACCAAATTCAGGAAAAGAACAAATTTATAAAGCATACATGAAAAAAATGATTTATTCTGATGTTAGTTCTTCAGGATATGTTTATAGAGATTTAGGATTTACATCTGTAACGCCAGATTTTGAATCCACTTCACACATTATAGATGTTGCAAAAAATTTCAATATTCCTTTTAACTTGGTAGACCCTAATAACCCTGATTCAATAGGTTTAAATCCATTTATGTTTGAGGAACCTTCTTTAACTGCTGTTGCAATATCTACTGTTCTAAAAGGAATGTACAGTTCTACTCATATTGATGTTGAACAAGCTTTTAGAGAGAATACTGCTTCACAGGCTGTTGAGAATTTATCTATCTTGCTAAAAGTAATGTATCCAAGATTACACAATGGTGATATGCCAACACTTGAGGATATGCTAGATTTGTTAAATGATTTTGATAAAGTTGAAGAAATGTGTGAAAAGATGGCTGCAGATCCAGAACTTGCTCAGGAATACAGATTACAAATAGGATATTTTAGAAAAACTTTTTATCATACAGCTGATAGACATGATACAGAAAAATTCGTACATGCGGCTATTACTCAATTAGATGGTTTACTAAGAATCGCTAGTGTAAGAAATATATTATGTAATAGAACTAATAATCTAGACTTTGATAAAGCTTTAAAAAATGGTGAAATCAATTTAATTTGTACAAGACGCGGTGATTTAGGTTCAACAATGCATAAGGCTTTCGGATTATTTGCTTTATTGTTAATGCAGTTTTGTGTATTAAGAAGACCTGGAAATGAAGCTTCTAGAATACCTCATTTCTTATATGTAGACGAGTTTCCTGATTATTTAGGACCTGCTACTGAAGCTTTATTTACTATTTATAGAAAATATAAAGTTGGAACTATTATATCTGCTCAGAACTTATCACAATTAGGATTAAATGGTCAGTCAAAATATAGAGAAACAATCTTAGCTAACTGTACAACAAAATTAGTATTTGGTGGTTTATCTCGTGACGAAAATGATATTTGGGAAAGAGAATTTGGTGATCACAGAGAATGGAAATACAATGTTACCTATAACTCTGACAAGGTTGAATATGACAGTAAGCTATCTAGTCCAAAGTGGGATTGGAAAGAAAACATCAAATCTGGTAAGTTACAAGCATTAAAATTTAAAGACTGTGCTTACAAGGTAAAAGATGTTAAAGGAAGAAACATTTATGGTGATGGTAAGGTTGACTTTATGGAAGCCAAATATAAAGAACCACACAGCGGCAAATTCTATGATTTTGCAAAATTCACAAACGGTATTGTAGAGGAAGATACAAGTGAATCAAATTTTAAAAAGCCGAACTTCTTGAAAAAAGATTTCGAACAGGATTCAAATGGTGATATAGATCCAATTAGGACAGACGACGACAACTTAAATTTATTTGACAATGAAGATTCTATTGTATTTGATTTAAAAAAGAATAATTAGTAAAAAAATAGTAGTAATCTCTTTTGAGATTGCTACTATTTTTTATTTTACTAATCTAATAGTTTTAATTCTACTTCTTCCATTTTATACTTATTAGTAGTTTCATCTAGTTTAAATTCTACTAAAGTTTTTGCTAAAGTTTCTTCATTTTGTCTCAAGTCTGTCGTGTAATATAATTTTATTTGTGGTATTTCTACATTATTAGTTACTATAGCTTTGAATGTTTCTGCCATATGCCTTTCGTCTTCACATATCAATATTAACTGTGGTAATGATGTAAATCCAGAATCTCCTGAAACAAAGTTAGCATAGAAATCTTGGTATAGTTTCATTTTATCAGTTAATTTCTTTTCCCAGTCTTCTTCTCTTCTTATTACTTCAAATAGAAAAATTATTGCTTTATTATTTTTTGTTAATCTAGTACTTCCTCCAGTTGCTTTAAATTCTTTTCCTAGTGTTTTTGCTTGTAAAGCAGGTTTTACAGTATAACTATCAAATGCTTTTACTTTTCTTAAATATGCAAGTAATGTTTGATTTCCTGCTAATCTTTTCTTTATCATAGCAACTGGTTTTGTATTATCAGTTGGCTGCCATTTGCATTCTATTCCCCTTGAGTTTAATAGATATTTTCCCATTTTCTCAAGACAATATATTCTATATATTCCCTTTCCTTCTTCTGATGTAAAATAATATCTAGTTAAGATTTTGCATTTTACTAATTGTTCTAGTTTATTATTTAATTTATCTTGTGATTTATACTCAATTCCCTTCCAAGACAATATTTGACATAGCTGTCTTGATGTAATAAATTCAAATTCGTTGACTAACTCTAATATTTTAAAATGCAAGTCTGTAATATGTCCAACATTAATTTTGTGAACAATTTGATTCATAGATACATATCCATCTTTACCATCAAAGGTCTTTATTTCTCCTTCCCTAATAGCGAATGGTGAGTTTTTTGCTTCTATTTGGTTATCTTCAACCATAATATATGTCCTCCTTTTAAATAAAAACTAATTTTACTTTTTTCTTTTCAGGTATTATTTTTCTAATACTAACTTTTACTTTTTCTCCATATTTCATATTTTCTTTATAGTCAGCTAAGCCTATCAAATTTGGTTTTAGCTCTACAAAAATTCCATTTTTACTTTTTTCAGTTTCTCTTACAATTCCAGTTACTATATCTCCTTCTGAAAAATCCTTTATATTTTCTTCCCAAGTTCCTAATAGTTCTTTGTAAGTTAGTAAAAATCTTTGTTTATTTTTATCTATACATTTTACCATAACTTTAATTTTTTGTCCAATTTTAAATCTTTCTTCCGGACTTTTTATTCTAGCAACAGAAATATCTTCTATATGTAGAAGTCCTACAATTCCACCACCAATTTCAATGAATACTCCATATGGCCTTATATTTTTTACTATGCCACATAGTACCATTCCTTCTTTTAAATCATTTTTTACCCATTTTAATGCTTCTTGTCCTACCGCTTTCCTTGATAAAATGATATCATTTTGTGTAATATCTTTAACTTTGAATTGGACTATTTTGTTTACTTTGTTCACACATATATCAGGTTTTGGAAAACCTGTTTCGTCTAAATTTACGGCTTCAACTTCGCTTCGCGGAATTATTCCTTTTTTATTTTCTCCTAAATCAACATATAAATTATAATTAGAATCGCATTTTGTAACAAAGCCTTGCATTATATTTCCATTTTTTAAAGCTGTTTCTAAAGCATTTTGCGTATATAATATATTTTCAGATTGCCAACCTTCTGGCATAAACTTTTGTTCATACATAGACTTTCACCTATTCTTTAGTTTTGTATATTTTCATTATATCAAACTGAAAACAATTTTACAATTAAATATTAGAAATTTCATTTTTTTTCAAATATCTCCATTGCCCTATTTTTAAATCCTTCACACTTATATTACCAATTTTACTTCTGTGTAATGCCATTACACTTTGCCCAACAGCTTCACACATTTTTCGTACTTGCCTGTTCTTTCCTTCATGAATACAAATTTCTAATCTTGATATATTTTTTTCTTTATCAATTTTTAATATTTTAACTTTCGCTGGTTTTGTCACATAATCTTCTATTTCTACACCATTTCTAAGTTTTTCCACTGCCTCCTGACTAATAAAACCTTTTAGAGTGACATTGTATGTTTTTTCTATTTCATGCTTTGGATGTGTTACCCTATATACAAAGTCTCCATCATTTGTTAATATAAGAGCTCCAGATGTATACATATCTAATCTTCCAACTGGCACAATTCTTTGTTTTACACCTTTAATTAAATCCAATACAGTTGGTCTATTAAATTGATCATTTGAAGTAGTAACATATCCAATTGGTTTGTTTAATAATATATATACATTATCTTCATTCATTGATATTATTTTATTATTAAATTCAACTTTATCCTTCTCTGGATTTACTTTTACGCCTAGTGTTGTTACTACTTGATTATTTACTTTGACTTTACCTGCTAAAATAAGTTCTTCACACTTTCTTCTTGAAGCAATTCCACTATCTGCCATATATTTTTGCAATCGTATATCTTCCATATTATATTACTCCTGTTCTAATCTCTGTATTACTACTTTAAAATAATCTGGTAAAGGTGCTTCTAAATTCAATATATTACCACTTATTGGATGTTTAAATTCCAATCTTTGTGCATGTAACATTTGACCTTCAACTCCAAAAGGATTTTTACCATTTGAATATACTGCATCTCCTACAATTGGATATCCTATATGCGACATATGTACGCGTATTTGATGTGTTCTTCCTGTTTCTATATTTATTTTTAACAAAGTATATCCATTATATCTTTTTATCACCTCAAAATGCGTTACAGCATTGCGCCCCTCGGCAGATACTGCCATTTTCTTTCTATCTTTTGTGCTTCTTGCAATTGGTATGTCTATTGTAGCATTATTTTCTTTAATAACTCCTCTTACAAGTGCTATGTATGTCTTTTTTACTTCATGATTTTTTATTTGTTCACTTAATTTCATATGTGCAATGTCATTTTTAGCAACTATAATAAGACCAGATGTATCTTTATCTAGTCTATGTACAATACCTGGTCTTAACTGGCCACCTATTCCAGATAAACTATCTTTACAAAGTGCCATAATCGCATTAACTAATGTGCCATCTGGATTTCCATTTGCAGGATGTACAACCATTCCTTTGGGTTTATTTATGACAATAATGTCACTATCTTCATATATAACATCTAATGGTATATTCTGTGGTTTCAACTCAATATCCTTTACCTCAATATCTTCTACTTGTATTAAATCATTTATATTTATTTTATATGAGGCTTTTTGAGGTTTTCCATTTACTAATATTCCATTATCATTTATTAGTTTCTGTATTCTGGTTCTAGACAAATCTTCATATTGCATAGCGATTATTTTATCTAGTCTTAATCCATTTTGATTTGATATAAATTGCCTCAAAAAATTCACTCCTATTCTTTATCAAATTTTCCTTTTGTTATGTCTTTGGTAAATAATATTTTTAGTAGAAATATTGGTAATACTCTCATTCTTATGATTCTACTAGGTTGTAATATTAGTCTCCACAACCATTCCATTCCTATTTTTTGAATCCATACTGGTGCTCTTTTTATTTTTCCAGCTTCATAATCATATGTTCCACCTTGTCCAGCTGCTACATCTACTTGTAATTCATGTTGATGCTCTGCTATCCATTTTTCTTGTTTTGGAGCACCTAATGCAACAAACAATACATTTGGTTTTAAAGCATTAATTTCTGCTATTACATCCTTCTCTTCTTCTGGTGTAAAGTATCCATGATGTGTTCCTATGATATTGACATTCGGATAAATTTTTTGTAGATTTTCTTTTGCTTTTTCTGGTATCCCCTCTTCTCCGCCTAATAGATATATAGAATAACCTTTTTCATTTGATAACTCAATTATTTCTCTAAAATATGCTTGTCCTGGGATTCTTTCTTTAAATGGTTTGTGCTGTAATTTCCCGGCTATAATCACTCCAATACTATCTGGGGTTGATAGTTCGGATTTCTTTAGTAATTCGTAATATTGTTTATCTTTCTGTGCATACATTATAAATTCTGTATTGGGAGCAAATATCATTTTACAGGTTTTATTGCTTTCTTTGATAAGTTTTTCTGTTATTTCTCCAGCTTCTTTTTTTGTTATTCTATCAATAGGAACTCCCAATATTGTTACTATATCTCTCATTTTTCACCCCTGAAATTATTTTTATCCATATTGTTTTTATCAGCTTTTTTTAATTCTATTAAATCTTTTATTGTTCTTACAGCCACAGTTAGTAGAAAAGCAGCCCATCCTAGAGTTATATATATATCTGCTAAATTTACCCTAGGGAAGTTTACTTTGGGTAATAAATTAATATAATCTACTACAAAGCCAAAAGATAATCTATCAATTAAGTTGCTTATTCCTCCCGCCAAAATTAGTAATAGCATAATTAAAGTCTTTATATCCATTTCTTCTTTTTGTATATATATAAATCTTATTATTAGTCCTAAAACAATTACATTAGTAATGATAAATGTTATTGTACTATTTTGCCCTACTCCAAAGGCTCCTCCTCTATTTTCAACATAATCTATTTGTAAAGTATCTTTTATTATGACTGTATCATCTATGTGATTATTCAATATATAGAGTTTAAAACTTTGGTCTATTATTATTAATATTAATACTAATATAACAGATAAAACCATTTTTTTAGTTATCTTTTTTTTGCCTTCAGTTTTCAAAATATCCTCCACATTAAACATTTAGTTTTTCGTATATTACAAAGTAGTCATCTTTATATAACTCCTTGTAATTTGCATCTTTTTCAATAAATAAGTTTATTTTTGCATTCTTTGGTATTAATAAATGTGTTATTTTATATTTATCAAATATTTTCTCATAATGTACATTTACAGATGCCGCATTCAAAAAATCTGAGAATATATCTTTTTCTTTATCGCCATTAAATTCTGGTGTATATAAATCCGCTCTTGAGTCTATAAATACTGGTATATCCTGATAAATTAAATAGCTTCCGTAATTATATTCATTATATAATCTTATTTCAGATAGATTTAAGTTCTCTTTAATATATTGTGCTGCATCTACTGGATATGAACTTTTATCTATATATGGATTACCTATTTTTGGTTTATACACAGTAAGACTTACCAGAATAACTAATAACATTGTAATAATTATTCCAGCCGGTTCTATGATTTTATCCATTGCTTTTTTTGTGCCTTCTGAATCATATTTATCTATAAAATCACAGACTAATCTATTTACACTGTAAATTCCTAATAATACTAACATTGAAAATTGCCTTTTACTCATTAACGCAAGTAGTGTTAATCCACCTAACATTAATAAATCTTTTATACGCATTTTCGTATCTGTAAATATTAGCATTAAAACTATTCCTACGATTATAAATAATGCTGGTTCATTTTCTACTAATACCATTGGTAAATGCTCATTTATACTTTTAGTCGTGTTGCCTTGCATTGTTTTTATGAAATACGTGTATGGTGCACCTTTTAGTGGAGTAAGTAGTCCTGTAAATAGACATATTAACATTATTAGTATAAGCCATTTAACTACATCGATTTTGTTATACCTAATTTTATATGGGTCTTTTCTTCTTTTTTCTGTTTTCTGTTTAGCTAATTCTAACTTATCTCTTAAATCTTGTTTCTTTTCCTCTAATTTAGCTATTTTTTCGTTATCTACTTGTGCTTTTAGTAATTTATTAATCTTATTTTGTATTAGTTTGATTCTTAATTTGTATATAAAATATGAATCTATTATCTTCCAAATTAGATATTCTGCTACATATGGTAAAAATACTACAAAGTAAAATGGCCATAATGCTAAATGAACATTTGCAATGATTGTTGGTATAATTACCAGAGCTACTGCATATCTCTTCTTTTTGGTTTCCAAAAATCTTTCAATAAAGTATATTGTTAAAGCAAATAGTATGAATGTAAATAGTTGCGCTCTTGCTGCTACAAATGGTCTTAAAACTGTTAATGCCCCCATTGTTAGCAAATATGACATTAATTCATTTTTTATAATTTTCCTATTTGTAAAATAGATTGTTAGTCCTAGAATCATTGATAATATAATGGTTGATATATATATTCCCGTCATACCGCCAACTGAATATATTAAATACATTCCAATATCATAAAGCCAATGCGGATATGTATATGGTATATCATGGAAAGTAAATGGATCATGCTCCAAATTTATTCCATCTTTTAAAATGGTTTCTCCTATTTTTATTGTATAAAATGTGTCGTTTTGCAATGTGATTGGTGCTATTGCAAAACAAAATATTAAGATTGATACTACTGCAAGTATGGTAAACTTTTTATTCATTGTAATTCTCCTTATATTCGTTCTTTTTTATTAACATATACATTATCCATATATTCGTCTGGATAGTGTGTATCTAAAAATACATCCATTCCATCTACTGGCATAATATTGTTTCTTCGCTCTTTTTGCCTATTTGCCGCCATACATGATATTCCTATATTGAAAATCATAAAGCAAAACATTATGACTGTTATAAATTTAGCACTTTTTGATATTGTTTTCGCTTTTGCTTCTTCTGTTAACGGTTTAATACATACTGCATATATTAACCCTGCAATTCCCCAATATGTACAGTGTAATAGACTTGTCCTTCCATTTATGTTGAACCATAAGTTTGAGTAATCCCATGATACTGTGCCAAATAGTTTTTCTTGAAAAAATGAACATAAGTATTCAATTATTCCGCCAAATAGCATCGTAATTAAAAATACTTTTATTTTATTTCGCGTATCTACATTTTTCAATAAAAAGTAATATATAACTATACCTATTCCATATACTGGTATAAATGGTCCATATATTAGTCCTTTTCGTGGCTCATAATGACCTTTTTGCAATATTACTACTACACTTTCTAACATACATCCTAATATACTTCCTACTATAAATAGCCAAAATATTATCATTAATTCTTTTATAATATTTTCTTTTTTCATATTTTACTCCATTTTATACTTCCTATTTATTTACTATCATGTCTATTTTTCCATCTTTTAAATATATAATTTTATTTGAACTTTCTATAGTCGACTTTCTATGTGCTATTATAATTAATGTACTACTTTTAGAGATTTTGTCTATTATATTCTGTATCATTTTTTCTGTTTGCAAATCTATATTTGATGTTGGTTCATCAAATATATAAAAATTAGCTTTATGCAATATCGCTCTTATAAATGCTATTATTTGTAACTCACCATATGATAACTCTGAACTTTTTATTTCTGTATTTAGTCCATTATATAATTTATTAAATAAATTGTCCACCCCTATTTCTTGTATTACATCATTAATTTGCTTATCAGTTATCTGCTCATTTCCTAAAGTTATATTGTTTCTTACTGTATCTGTAAATACATATGGATTTTGTGATATATATGAAATATTAGCTCTCAAACACTTGTTAGATATTTTTGAAATATCATAGTTATTAATTAATATTCTACCACTTTCTATATCATATAGTTTCATTAGTACATTTGTAAGAGTGGTTTTTCCAACACCAGTTTTCCCTGCAATTGTTACTTTGCTTCCTTTTTTTATGACAAACGACATATTTTTTAGTATTAGTTCTTTGTTATATCTCATTGATACATTTTGAAACTCAATATCTCCATTTAAATTTTCTACATATTCTCCACTATCAATATTTTCTTCTTCAGTTTCATTTAGTAAAGCTTTTATTCTTTTATACGAATTTATACAAGTTTGCAATTCCTCCAGCTGATTACATATTTCTTCAAGAGGTGTTTTGCATTCTTTTATATAGTATAATACTAAGTAAATGCTTCCTAAGGATATAGTTACATTGAGTTTTAATGCATAGTATATAACTGCATAAATACCAATCGCTTGTATTATTGTAATTATCCAATATGGAAAGTGATGTATGAATATATATTTTTTTCTCAATTCTAATTCCGAATAGAATAAGCCTTCTATCTTATTAATATTCTTATTTTGTAATTTAAATAGATAGGTCAATTTGCTTTTATTATAAAGTTCAGAAAATTCTCTATTTTCTCTATCTCTTTTCTTTAAAACTTCATTATCTAATTTGCTTAAAATTTTAGTGAATTTGTATACGATAATTGAAATTATAATTATAGAAACTGCACCAATTATAGCTAAGTTAATATTAGCCACAAACATCATTATTACCATAAATGCTAAATACAAAACGTTAGTTAAACAGCCATATAAAAATCCAAAAAATAAGTCAAACAAATTATTTACATCAACAGTTAATCTGGTATATAGCTCCGCTGAGTTGTATTTATTAAAAGTAGCCATTTTAAAGTTCAATATTTTATCAAATACTGTTTTTCTAATATCTCTTAAAATTTTACATATAGTTTTATTTATGCAGACATCTCGAGCATATTTCATAATTACTCTAGCTAAGTGTATAGATATATAAATACAAATAAAAAATGTTATTGTTTTTATTATATCTGGTTTTGTAAAGTCAACATCTACAACTTTCTTTACTACATATGGTGGTAATGCCCATAGAAAATCGCAAACTAACAATAGTATTAAAGTAATGATTATTGATTTTAAATATTTCTTCATAATTTTTTTCATACCAAATCACCTACCTTTTCATAGGCGCTTAGTTCGTTATAAAGTATATTTTTTTCGAGTAATTCCTCATGTGTTCCGCTATCAACTATTTTTCCATCAACTAATAAAAACACTTTATCCATGTTTTCCATCATACTTATTTTGTTTGAAATAAGTATAAGTATATTATCTCCTGTTTGTTTTTCTATTACTTCTGCTACTTTTCTTTCAGTTTCAATATCTAATGCAGATAGTGTATCGTCAAATATATTTACTGGTCTAACGTTTAGTAAGTTCCTTGCAATTTGTATTCTTTGTTTTTGACCACCAGAAATTTTTATTCCATTTTCTCCAATTTTTGTTTCGAATCCATCATTCATTGTTTTTATGTCGTCTAAAATGCTTGCCTGTTCGCTTATTTGTTCTATTTCACTATCTGTTTTTTCATTTATTATATCTATATTATTTTTTATTGTGTCGTCTGTAATAATATTCTTTTGCATACTATAAGCAACATTTTCAAATATGCTTTCTTGCGAATACTCATTTATGTCAATTCCATTAATATAAACTTTATTTTCCGGTACTTCATAGAATCCAGCTATAATATTCATAAGTGTCGTTTTTCCGCTTCCAACCTTCCCAACTATACCTACCTTTTCGCCTTTGTTTATTTTCATATTTATATTATCTATCGCTAATCTTCCGTTTTTTTCATAGCTATAACATAAATCTTTTATTTCTATCGTATCGACTTTTTCTAATTTTTTTCCTCTTGTTTTATATGTATCTAATCCGAAAAAATAATTATATCTTTTAATTGCTATTTTAAAGTTAGATATTCCAGTAAGTAACGGTTCTATTGAATTTATAACTTCGTCTATAGCAATTGATATACATGAAATATAACTTGTTAGTTGTCCTATTGTTAGCATACCTTTATTAATTAAAATTAACCCTACTGCAAAACCTATTGAGTAACATGCCGCATACATAATATATGCAACCATATCCATTTTATAGATTATTGCGCCTACTTCCACATCAGATTTATAAGACGCTTCATTTACTTTGTCGAATTTTTTTCTCTGGTTCTCTTGATCATTATATAATTTTATCAAGTTAAATCCCGATGTGTTTTGTTCTATATTTTTTGATAATTCTATATAAACTTTTCTATTTTCCTCTAATACTTCTCCTTGCTTTTTATAAAACTTATATAAGAAATACATTCCAATTGGAAATACTGGCAATATCACTAATGTTAAAATTATATTTAGATTTTTTCCTATAACAATCATTCCAATAATTGGTGATATAATTAGTCTTGAAACATTGAAAAAGCCATTTCCTAGAAATTTTCTTATTTCTAATATTTCTTTTGATAAGTAAGCAAGAAACACTCCTTTATCTTCCCTGTCATAGTATTCAGGCTTTACCGTCTGTAAATGTTCTATTACCTTACTTCTTAAATATGTATCTGATACTCTTGCTACTGTAAAAAATAGTGTTCTATATATAATTCTTGGTATAATTATTATCACTGAGTAAAATATTAGGACATATACCTTATTTATAATAATATCTTTACTAATATTTCCTTTCAATAGTAGGTCCAATATTTCACCTATTATAGAAGGAATCTTATATAGAATATACATAACTATAGCATGAAATATCATACCTAGAACATAGATAGGAAATGTTTTTTTCAATTCTTCTATCAATATTTTACTATTTTTATACTTTTTCTTTTGCATATTATTCCTTTCATTTATTTAATGTTTTATTTAAATATTCGATTACAAATTCAATACAATTTTTATGAATTACATTAATTTGATTCTTTGTAAACAGTGTATATTCTTCTACTTTTTCGTTATAAATTAGATTATTAATATAATCTATAATTTTATTTATATCTTCTTTATTAAATGGTATTTCTTTTATTATTTTTAAATCTTGCAATAAACTTTCTTCATATTTCGGAACAGTATAATCTCCTTTTCCTATTAGTTCATTTGCGAATATGGCAAAATCTTTATGTTTTACTTTATTTCTCTCACTTTTATTGCATTTTACTATATCGCCTGTATTTATTTTTATGCCCACAAAATTTCCTTGTCCATCACTAATTGAACACTGTATGGACGTAGTTTTATTCCAATAATAATCCGTTAAAATATGTGTTAAATAACCTAAAACCATTGGATTATATAGATAGTTTTTATAGTTTTCCATAAACCTATCTATATCAGGTAATTTTTCCTCAATTCCATTTACATTTTTTAATCCAGAATAATGAGAAACTTCATATGGTACATATACAGAGAAGTCTGTTATTACATGTCTTTCTGCATCTGGAATTAGGTTTCCTACAAGAAAACTATTTTTGTTAGTAATTGTTATTTTTTTGGTTACTTCATTAGCCGTTGCTAAATGTGTTATCCACGATGGCATATTATTACTCCTTATTTTTATATATTTTCTTATTCATTAATTGTAACAAGTTTATCATAAAATATATTATCTTGCAATAATTCAGCAATTTTCAGATTAGATTAACCTATGAATTTTCTATTTTATCACTTATGGAAACAACAGCAATTATTGATAAAGCTATAATTAAAAACATTATTTTCAAATTATATAAATTTTGAGTAATTCCAACTAATATTAATAGTGCCATATATCCTAATACTCTTCCTGTATTTAAAAATACTTCTCTATAAATAAAATATTCTGTATTATATTTTGTTTTAAATGGCTCTTTATTAGAATAGTCAAATAAATTTATTTCTGTTATCTTTAATATAATGTTCATAAATACATAATAAACTATATTGTATATAACTATAGTTGTCATATTTATTTTATATAATACTAACACGAAGCTTATTATTGAGCATATTAAAGATATTATAAGCATTTTATGTTTGTCACTTTTATTATAATATTTGCCAAATAAATACATAGCAATGATTGTAAAAATTGAAAATAATGATGTCCAGCTTCCTAATTCAAAATCATTATTTGTTTGATAAATTATTAATAAAGATACAACTAAACTCATAACTCCATATCTATTAATTCCTTTTAGGAATTCTACTAAATATAATCTTTTTAGAGTTTTGTCTTTTATATAAATCTTATTGAATTCTTTTAAGTTTACTTTTGATTTTTGTACATTCTTATTCTTTATGTAAAAACTAAATATTAATTTTAATATAGAAAATACTAATATTAATAAAGCGGCAATTTGATATGATTGAATAGTTATATATGCTCCTAATAATATTGGTACGATAAAACTTATAGTTTCTGTTGCAGCTGATGCATAACCAACATATTTGATTCTTTCATTGTTAGAAATATTCTCTGATTCAATCATATTATATGGAAAGCCTGTAGTAGCTGTAGATATTCCATACATTATTCCAATAACACAAACATAGTTGATAATTTTTTCTCCCAAAACTATAATCATAAGAATATATGTAGATTCTATAAAAATTCCAAACCTATATAATTTTACTTTATCTTTTGTTTTAATAATATTTGCAAATAAAAAAGCTCCTATCGTTGCAACAAACCACCCTATTATATTGTATATTGATAAGTATAAAATGTTTTCGTTAGATATTTTATAAAAATACGCAGCTAAAAATACATCTAAAAATATACTTATAATTTTTCCTATTGATTGATCTAATATTAAAATTTTTGATATGAAGGATATTTTTTTACTGTTATTTTCCAGATTATGTTTTGCATTTTCATTTATATCTTCTGTATTCATTATTTTACCTTTCTAATTTTATAATTCTTTATTTAATTATTTTCATATCCCAAATAAGCCAATAATGTTTTGATAGTTTTTTCACAAGAACTAATATACATTTTTTCATTTACAGTATGAAAATTTTCTATAATACTTCCTATAGAAATCATATCCAACCCTGCTATTCTTTTAGCAATGCAACTACATTCTAGACCTGCATGTGTAATTTCAAGCTCAGGATATTGTCCGTTGACTTTGTAATAAATATTTTTATAATTTTCTTTTAACTTTGAATTTATATTAGGTATCCACGCTGCATCTTGATAAATTTCTTCAATTTTAAAGCCATTTCTATCAGAAAGCAGATAATTTTCTCTATTTTGTTTTTGTAATTCTTTTTCTTCTATACTTCTTAAAATTCCTGTTATAATAACTTTATTTTTTTCCGTTTCTATAATTCCTATATTTCCAGATGTAACTATATTATTTTTGTCCGAAATAAGTCCTTGCTTTAAGTTAACTATCTCATTGATTATTTTTTTACTATCTTCTATTGTGAAAGACGATTCTTTAAATGTCTTATTTACTTGTATCTGTATATTATCTTCTAGAAAATTTTGTTTTATTTTATCTTTTATATCTTTAATTTTAGTTTTTATAATACACTCACATGAAGTTGCTATATCTCCTTCTGAATTTCCTCCTGAAATTTCACAGATTAACACATCCTCTTCGTTTTGTAGCATTTGTATTATTTTAGCAATTATTATAATTGCATTTTTATTACTTCTCTCGATTTCTACACCTGAATTTCCACCTTTTACATTACTTATCTTTATTTTATAAGCTGATATGTTATTTGTAATTAATTTTCCTTTAAAAGTATATTTGTTACATATATCAGCATCACAGCCTATAACAATTGAATCATCTTTGCAATGATCTATATTAATCAATTTTTTTCCGTTTAGTTTTGAACAATCGAAATTTACCGCACCATTAAAAGTTGTTTCTTCTTCAGTTGTAAATAAGCACTCTAAGTCTGGATGCTTTATTTGACTACTTTCTAATATTAATAGCATAATTGCTAAACCAATTCCTTGGTCTGCACCTAATGAAGTATCCCTTGCCGATATAACATTACCACTTTTAACTATTTCAATTGGATCTAGTTCGAAATTATGATTGCTATTTTCTTTTTTCACGCATACCATATCAATATGTGCCTGTAGTATTATTGGTTCATTATTCTCTTTGTTTCCACTCTTTTTTATTAAAACATTATTACTTTTATCTCTATAAAACTCTAAATTATTTTCTTTGGCAAATATTTCTAAAAAATCGGCAAACTTCTTTTCCTTGCCAGATTCTCTTGGTATTTTCGATATTTTATAAAATAATTCTAAAAATCTATTTGTTATTTGATTCATCCTTTTACCTCAACAAAACCTTACATTTTCTATAGTCTAATATTTTTTCCATTATTTTATACTTTCTTTATAAAATTTGTTTTAATTCTTCTAATTTATGAATTTCGTATTTAGGAATATATCTTGTACTTTTTTCTTCATTATTATAGTTACACCAACAAGTATCAATACTATTTTCCATGCCACCTTTTATGTCTTTTTCAAGTTCATCCCCTATAAATAATATTTTTTCTTTCGCCGGACTTCCTGATTTTTTTAATAATCCTTTATAAAATTCTTTATGTGGTTTCATAAAGCCTACTTCTTCTGCAGAAAATACAGTTTTAAAATATTTTTCTATTTGTAATTTTTCTAATTTTGACTTTAATGGTACTGTAGGACCATTTGTTGCAATAATAAGGGTATATTTCTTATTATATAAATATTTTATTATATCAAGTGTTCCCTCTCTTGCTATAACTTTTTTCTTCATTCCGTCCATATAAATATTATTTATGTGAACTGCCTCATTATAATCAATACTATCTCCAAAATATTTTAAAAATCTACTTGCTCTCAGCCATTCTGCTTTTTTCTTCATATCGTCTTCATATGGTGTCATTAATCTTCCAGCAGCCCTATCTCTCCATGTTTTTTTATCTATACTATAAAACACTTCAAACTTCGCATCGGTATAATCTTCCTTTCTATACTCTAAAACTGTTTTAAAAGCTTCTTTTATATTTGCACAATTATCAGTAAGTGTATCATCTAAATCGAATATTATTGTATTATACATTTTCCATCATTCCTATATTTAATAATTTATACTTTTTTTTTATTATATATTAATCTCTTATTTCAATTTTTATATCTCCATCTACTTTTATTTTTGCATATCCTCCTATAGGGAATGTAAAAATCGGAGTAGTATGTCCAAAATCTGCATTTATTACAATAGGAATATTAGTTAATTTTTTGCTTCTTAAGATTCTTCTCCATTTTTCATCATCCATTTCACAACTATTTTCAGCTCTTCCTATTATAATCCCTTTTATATTCTTGTTTTTTGCACAATGTAAAAGTGATTGTAAATTTCTATCAAATTCTTTATTAAAAATTTTTCCTACTAAGCCATCATCTTCAATAAACAATATTGTTTCTTCTAACTCTGGCATATATTCTGTTCCTTGCAATAAGTTTAAAGTACATAAGTTTCCACCTATTATCGTACCTTCCGCTTCTCCTTTATTTATTATTTTCATTCCTTCATTCTTTATAAATGTTCTATTTTCTTGTTCTTTAAACCAACTATCATTACTCCATTCATTAGAACTTTCAATATCTATACATTCAGTTTGCATAAACATTTTTCTAAAATATTTTTCTGTATATTCAAATCCTTTTTTCATTCCAAAACTAGAAAAATGAGGTCCTGAATATGTTACTAACCCTGTTTTAGCATAAATTGCATTGGTTAATGCTGTAATATCAGAAAAGCCACAAATGATTTTAGGATTCTCCTTTATCAAATTATAATCAATATAATCTAATAATTGGTTTACATTATAACCACCTATTACTGTTAAAATAGCTTTTACATTTTTATCCCTAAAAGCTTCATGTAAATCTTCTATTCTATCTTCTATATTAGCACAATTGTAATCTTTTCCTATTGAATTTAATACATTCTTTCCAAATGTTACTTTAAATCCTATATTCTCTAGCCTACTTTTTGCACTTTCTATAACCTCATTACTTAATATGCACATACTTCTAGATGGTGCAATAACTCTTATTTCATCACCTATACTTAATTTACTTGGAATAATCTTCTCCATACATATGTCCTCCTATTGACATTGAATCATCTATAAGCAAATCTATTTTTTCATTTCATTGTTAACTTTTCTTATAATATTAGGATCCACCTTATAATTTCTTTCTGAATCCATCAATCCATTTATTTCTTGCTGAACATCTGTTAATTGAGTATAACAATATCCTGATATATATGGTATATTTTTTATTGATTTAGTAAGTTTTGTAAATCTATCTATAAATTCTTTTTCATCTTTCACTTGTTTACCATATCCCCATCCTTCTCCTGAATAAATTGCAATACCCCCATACTCACTCATTATAACTGGTTGTCCTTCATATTTATATCCATTAACAAACAAAGAATGTTTTCCATTATATTCTTTTAAATTATTTAATACTTTTCTCTCTTCATCTGTATATTCTTCATAAAGTAATTCATAATCTTGCTTATAATCATGTATTGTAATAATATCTGATATAGTATGTTCCCAACCATCATTTGAAATTACTAATCTAGTATTATCAATTGACTTTGTCAAATAATATAAACTATTTATAAAATTTTGCTGTTTTTTACATATGCCTACTTCTGGAACTCCCCATGATTCGTTAATAGGAACCCATGTGATAATTGAAGGATGATTATAATTTTGTTTAACAACTTTTATCCATTCATTTGTAAAGTTTTGTAATGAATTATCATCAAAATTATAACAATTTGCCATCTCACTCCAAACTAACACACCTTTTACATCACACCAATATAAAAATCTTTCATCTTCTATTTTTTGATGTTTTCTAATTCCATTATATCCAAAT
>CANRPR010000022.1 GCA_947632535.1 uncultured Clostridia bacterium
TTTCCGAAATTATTTCTATTATAGAATTAAAAATTCATTGCTTGATGTACTTGTTTTTTCAATTCTTCGATACTGGCTTTCTTATTTTCATGCTTTTCCCTGTACGCTATTGGTTCTAATATTTTTACTGTAACATCTTTTTTTCTTTTAAATATTTTTCTTATTCCTTTTGGCTCTCGAAATTTAATTACTATTGGAATAACAGGTACATCATTTCTAATTGCAAAGTTAAATGCACCATTTTTAAAATTTCTTATTTTTTCGTAATATGGCCATAACGCTTTTTCAGGATAGAAGTGTATAATTTTTCCATCTTTTATAGCTTTATCTAATTGTTCTATGAGATGTTCTTCATTTCTTATTTGTGAAGGGATTGGTACAGCTCTTAACAGCCTTATTAATTTTCTTATAACCGGAATTTTAAAACTTCCTTCTCTCGTTGTAAAATATATTTTCCTTAGTCCAAAGGCTAAGCCTACCATTGTACAATCTAGAACTAAAACATGATTAGAAACACTTATGGCTCCTCCTTTTATATTCCTAATATTTTCCCTTCCTTCTATTTTTAAGTCATATATTATTTTATTTAAAATTGTTAATACTGGAAAAGCTATTCCATAATATAGTAAATTTGAAAAAAGTGAAAATACTCTACCCTCTTTTATATATTGATATTTTTCGTCTATATTTAATTCTAATGGTTCTTTCATATGAATTATATCTTCATTTTCGTCTTGTATTCTTTGTTCTTCCACTGTATATTACCTCTATCTAATTCTTTTATTACAATTTCTGCTATTTTCTCGCAAGTATCTTTTGATATATATTTCTTCTGATTCTCAATCATTTCATTTTGCAAATCAACATCTTTCAATAATTTTTTTGTATTATCTACTACTTGTTCAATATTATCACATTTTATAGACATTCCTCTTTCAGCAAAGAATTCTGCATTATTATTCTCACATCCAGGTATTGGCATAATATGAATAAGTGGTTTTCTCATTGTTGCTATTTCTGTTGTTGTTAGCCCTCCCGGTTTACTAAGAACCACCTCACATGCCGACATATATTGTCCTAAGTCATTAGTATATGGTAACACTATAATTCTATTATTATTTTTATATTCATTATTAAGGAAAGTATTGAGTTCTTTATTATTTCCACAAGAAATAATAAGACTATGTTCTTTTATACTTTCTAATAATTTTTTTGTAATTTCTTTTACATTACCAAATCCCATACTTCCATTTAAAATCAGGATATATTTTTTGTTTACATCTAAATTTAGCTGTTTTTTGACTACCTGTTTATCGTATTCTACTCTGAATTGCTTTCTAACTGGAATTCCAAGCGGTAATAGTTTTTGCTTTTTTATTCCTTTTTCTATGAAATCTGCTTCTAATTCTTTACTTGGTATAACAAAATAATCTGGATTAGTTTCTTCCCAAAAAGGTATACTCACATAATCTGTAGCAACTTGCAGAAAATGAATGCGGTGTTCTTTTTTTATTGCGGTCAGAGCTTGAGCTGCAAATAAATGTGTAGTTATCACAAATGCATATTCATTCTCTTTTATATATTTATAAAGTTTTTTCTTGTTTAAGCTATTCAAAAAATATACTGGTGATTTTAACTTCGTTTTTTCATAAATTTTTCCTAAATGATATACTCTTTTAAATACCTTGCCATTTTTATTAGTTGATTTCAGGTATAAATTATTTACTCCGTCTTTTAGTTTTTGATTAATAATTTCTAGATATTCTTTAAAATCCGTTTTTATTCCCATATCTAGCAATTCCTCTTGTATTGCCTTTGCTGCAGTATTATGCCCTCCGCCTGTTCCACATGATAAAATTAAAACTTTTTTACTGTTATTACTTAATTCCAATTCTTCTACTAATTTATCATAAAAACATCCTAGCTTTCCTATATATCCATTATTCCAAGGTTTATTTCTGCCAAAATAATGAATAATCACTGTATTTTTGCGCACCCATTTCATTCCTATTTTTGCATTTGGATTATTTAAATTATAGTAATTTAAGTTTCTATCTCCTAAATTATATCTTAAATCGTCTACTATTTTTATTTTATCTCCATATATTGTACTAATAATATCTTGATCCGGCAGTAATAGTTTTTTCTTGTTTTTTTGCAAAAAATCTACTAGTCTATCTTCAATTTTCATTTTTCTTAAGGCCTTTAAATTCATTAAAAGCACACCAGTATTTATATAAGGTTCATCTTTGTCTATTCCCAATCTTATTTCATTAAATTTGTGCAACATTTTTCTTATATGAGTTGTTGCAATAAAATAATTTCCCTCAAAGTCCATATTGTATAATTCATTTAACTTATTAATTACTAATGTATCAGAATCTAAATATAAGACTCTATCTATGTTGTTTGGTAGATACTTTGCTGCAAAAATTCTAAAGTATATTTCTAGTGGATACCTTTGTTCATACACTGGTAAGTTTTTTATTTCTTCTTCATTGATTTTTATATCATTTATAATAAACTTTTCCGAATTTAATTTTACCTTTATTTCTTCTAATTGTTCCTTAGTTAAATCTCTATTTAGAACATATACACTAAACTTTTCTTCTTCATTTGACTTTTGTATAGAATTTAACAGAATATTTAATTGTTTAACATATTGGCTATTAATTGTTACTAGAATATTCATTTTTCCCCTCTTATATTTTATATAATACAATTTTTCTTAAAACAATGGTGCAAATAATCTCAAAATTGATTGCCATAACGATTTGATAAATCCTGCTTTTACATTCTTTTCATTCAATATTTCACAATCTGCAAAAGTACTTTCAAAATCCTTTACTATGTCACTTATTGCTTCAACATTTTCCATATAAATTCCATTTTCAAAATGTAAATACAAGCTTCTATAATCCATATTTATTGTACCTACTACTGATCTAATATTGTCTGACAAAAATACTTTCGAATGTACAAAACCGTTTGTGTATTTATATATTTTTACTCCTTTTTCATGTAATACTTTAAAGAAAGAGGTTGTTTGTGTATAAACTATTTTTTTATCTGGAATTCCCGGTACAATTATTCTTACATCCACACCTCTTTGAGCTGCTCTGCAAAGTGAATTAACCATATCTGTATCTATTATTAAATATGGAGTCATTATATATAAATAGTCTTTAGCACTATTTATCATGTTAATATAAACATCTTCTCCAATTAAATCTTTGTGAAGTGGTGCAACTCCATATGGTATAACATATCCATTGTTTTGATTGTTATCTTTGAAATCATATTTAAATTTAGTAATGTCTTTATCTTCATTTATATTTGCATTCCATAATGTTAAAAACATAACTGTTAAATTCCAAATAGCATCTCCTACAATTTTAATTCCATTGTCCTTCCAAATACCTAGTTTACTATTAATATTTATATATTCGTCGCTTAAATTTACACCTCCTGAAAAAGCTACTTTTCCATCTATAACCGTAATTTTTCTATGATCCCTATTGTTCATAAATATTCCTTTAAATGGGCTCAATTTATTAAAGGAAATGCATTTTATTCCATATTTTGCAAGTTGTTTTGAGTAATTGGTTGAAAGCATTGCTATACTTCCCATATCGTCATATAATATTCTAACATCTACTCCTTGTTTTGCTTTTTCTTTTAAGATGTCTAAAATACTATTCCACATAATGCCTTCGTTTATAATGAAATACTCCATGAATATAAATTTTTCAGCTTTTTTTAATTCTTTTAATAATTCAGGATAAAATTCTTGTCCAAAATTGTAATAGGTGATTTCATTGTTTGTACTAACAAAGTAATTTGTTCTGTTTATTAAATACTTAATATTATCTAATTTTTTATTATCTATCTCGTTTTTAATTTCTTCATTTTGTACTAGATATTTATTATATTCTTTCTCATGTTCGAATATACTTTTTAATAGTTTATTTTTAGAATAATTCTTTCCTAATGTAATTAGCAAAATTGTTCCAAATATAGGAAATATTAAAATAAGTATTACCCATGGTAAATCGTTTGAAAGTCTTGTGCTTTCTTTTAATATTCCAAGAACAATTAGAATACTAACAATATTGTAGAATAATGTAATAATACCTAAATATTTATAGAAAAATAGTCTTATTACAATTGAAAATCCAAATTGTAAAATAACTCCTAGTACAACTATTAATGCCCTTTTTACTGCATTTAGCATAAGTTTATCCCCTTTACATTATCATTTTATATAATTAATAAATTTATTATACAATAAAAATGATAAATTATAAAGGGGATAATTATTTTTTATTTAATAATATTTTTGCTTTCGTAGTAAGTAGCTAGAAAATATATACCATATACTCCTCCTATAATAACAACTGTGGCTATTATTGAAGGTAATAATTCTTCTTTTGAAGCTAACCCAGACATAATTGTTAATGCGAATTGTATTCCGAAAATAGAATGTATAATTGCAAGTATTAAAGGCATTCCAAAAAATATTCCTATCTGTCTAAACAATGTTTTATTTATAATTTTTTCGTCACAGCCAATTTTTCTTAATATAGTATATCTTTGTTTGTTATCACTGCTTTCTGATAGTTGCTTTAAAGCTAAAATTGCACTACTTGCTATTAAAAATACTATTCCCAAGTAAATAGCTATAAATACTACTATTGTTGCTAGTCCAATACTTGCTTCCATTAAACTAATTTTCGTCATACCGTCAATTTCTATTCCGTTATCATTTAATGATTTTATAAGGTTCGAAGAAGCAGCATTTCCTGCAAATATTTTTTCTATTTCTTCTTTTTCTTCATCTGTTGTTGCATTATAGTTTGCTGATAATAGATATTCTTCTTTCATTTCTTCTGTTAAGGGACAATTATCCGGTACTAATATAATGCCTGTATTAGTATGACTTGTTGACATAGTTATAAATCCTTCTTGACATTCATTATATTTTGACTTGTATTCTTTTCCTGCAATTGTTAAAGGATAATCTCCCTGAGATAGCACTTTATTTCTTAGCTCTGTTTGAATATCAAAATCACAAAGCATAATATATTCATCTTCATTTAATGTATATTCATTTATTCCATATAATCTTGCTATTTTATTATAATCAGATATTTTTACTATTTCTTCTGCCGTTCCATAAGCAAGTCCTGGAAATTCCTTTTTAACTTCATTAAAACTATTTCCGAAGAAATCCTCCCAAGTTAAATCGTTTGTAGCATACACTTCTATTTCAACAATATCTTTTAATATATTCATATCAAGTCCATTATTTATTAATGTCTCCTTAATAGGATGCCTTGAATCTTCCCTCTGAGCTTCTGTTGTTGTATATTGTATTCCATATTTCTTATAACTTTCTGGTAAATTGGCTGTTTTATATAAATTCAGATCTACTGGTGTCATTTCTATTAATTCCCTTTGCATAGTATTTCTTAATGCTAAACTAGAAGATAGAATACTGATTGTCATAAATAACATTATGCAAATAACGCTCATGCTCACAACCATTGTATTAATTTTATTATTAATTTGCCTTAGCACAAACAGATTTGTATCTTTTAAATAGATATTCTTCATTTTTTGAGCCACTGTTATTATAAATCCAGACAATGACCAAAAAATTAGCACAGTGCCAACAATTCCCATAAGAATGGGTGGTAATATTTTTTCTGCTGTGTTCATTGAGTGTACATCTCCTGTTACCTTCCAATAAGCATATCCCAGAATACTACTACCAAATATAAATACTAAAACAGCTAAAAATGGATTCTTCATTTTTACTTTTTCGTTTTTCTTTGTTGCATTTAATAAATTAATTAACTTATATCTTGAAACTGTCATTGTATTAAAAAGCATAACTGCAATATACATTACTGCAAAATATATACTTGTTTTAATACAAGCTTCTTTCGAAAAAACGAATTGAAATTCTGTGAGGTCTGCTTCAAACATTTTTGCTACTAGAATTGACATAAGTTGTGAAGCAAATATTCCTATTACCAGTCCTACAGCTAATGAAACAATACCTACAAATATTGTTTCCAGTAATAAAATCTTTGATATTTGTCTTTTTCCCATTCCTAGTGTCATGTATATTCCAAACTCATTTTTTCTCCTTCTAATTAAAAAGTTGTTGGCATATACAATAAGCAATCCCAGTACAATCGCAACAAAAATCGATACATATCCAAGCATACCCACCATTAGTTTCATTATTTGTCTAGTGGAATTTGAAACTTGCAACATTGCTTGCTGGCTATCAATTGAACTAAACATATAAAAAATTGCTACCCCAAGTACTAAAGTTAAAAAATAGATTGTATAATCCTTTATGCTCTTTCTTATATTTTTTATAGATAACTTAAATAACATCGTTCAAATCACCTCCAAGAAGTGTTTGTACATCTATTATTTTTTCAAAGAACTGTTTTCTAGTATCTGTCCCTTTAATTAATTCATTAAAAATTTTTCCATCCTTAATAAATAATATCCTACTTGCATATGAAGCTGTAAATGCATCATGTGTAACCATTATAATTGTTGCATCAAGCACTTTATTTAGATATTCAAAATTCTCTAATACCTGTCTAGCAGATTTTGAATCTAATGCTCCGGTTGGTTCGTCCGCAAGTACTAGTTTTGGATTAGTAATAATTGCTCTACATATAGCAACTCTCTGCTTTTGACCACCTGATACTTGATATGGATATTTTGCCAAAATATTTTCAATTTCTAATTTCTGTGCTATTTCTTTTATTCTCTTATCTATTTCATTTGCATTTACTCTTTGAATTGTTAGGGCAATTGCAATATTTTCATAGCATGTTAATGTATCTAATAAATTAAAATCTTGAAAAATAAAGCCTAGGTCTTCTCTCCTAAATTTATTTAACTTACTTCCTCTAAGTTTTGTAATATCATGATTACTAACAATTATTTGCCCTGCTGTTACTCTATCTATTGTAGATATACAATTTAAAAGCGTGGTTTTTCCTGAACCACTCGCTCCCATTATCCCTACAAATTCTCCTTTATCTACTGTAAAACTTATATTGTCTATAGCTTTTGTTAGATTCGACTTATTTCCATAGTATTTTTCGATATTTTTTACTTCTAAGATTTTTTCCATATATAACCTCCCACATAATTATAAGTTCATTATAGCTATATTTATATATGGTTTCCATCGATTCATATTACATAACCTTACAAAAATGTAATCTTTCATGCTTTTACTTCATATCTATATAACTACTGTTAGGAAAAACTAATCTAACTTCTGTTCCCTCGTTTTCAATAGAACTTAGCTCTATCCCTATTGCTAATTTATTGCATAGCTTTTTACACAAATACAAACCTATTCCAGTAGATTTTTTATCTGATATTCTTCCATTGGTTCCTGTAAATCCTTTTTCAAACACTCTTGCTATTTCACTTGATTTTATGCCGATTCCATTATCTACTATATGTAAAATACTGTTCTCTTTACATTTCTTGGCATATATTTCAATTTTAAATTTTGTATCCTTTTTTCTATATTTTATACTGTTTTGAATAATCTGATTTAATATAAACACTATCCACTTACTATCAGTATCTACCAATATATCTACATCATGTATATCTATAGATACTTTTTGTTCAATTAAAGATGTTCTATTTTTGCATATTACATCATTTACAATATCTTTTATGTTACTTTTCTTTATATAATAATCTTTTTCAACAGTATTACTTCTCGCATAGAATAGTACTTGTTCAGTATAACCATCTATTTTTTGTAATTCTTCATTAATACTTTTAGTTATTTCGTTTTTATTATTATCAATTATTAATTTACTAGTGGCTATTGGGGTTTTTATTTCATGAATCCACATTTCTATATATTCTTTATAGTCTTCTTGTAGATATTTATAGTTATTTACATTTTCTATCATTGATTTATCTACCTGTTCCAATAGTTCTTTTAAAATTTGTCCTTCTAAAAAATTAGGTTGTTTAATAAGTTCTGCAATTAAATATTTCTCTTCTAACCCATTTAATAAATTGTTTATGTTATTATAAAATTGCTTCTTTGTAATGTATTCTATGGTGATAGATACAATATATGTAATAAGCAGTATTATTGGTATATATATCTTTATAAATGTTGCAAATGGATAATAAAGTAAAAATACTTCTATTGTAGCTACTGCAAAGAATATTAGAATTATTTGTAATAATTTATCTTTTAGAAATTTACTAAACTGCATTGATCTTCTCCTTATTTTAAAATATAGCCTTGTCCTCGTTTAGTTTCTAGTAATTCCTTCAAATGTATTTCTTCTAATTTATTTCTAACTCGTGTTATGTTTACAGTTAGTGTGTTATCGTCTATAAAACTTTCACTTTCCCATAAATAGTCCATGATTTCTTCTCTTGACACTATTTTGTTTCGATTCTTCACTAGGTATTTTAATATTTTAAATTCATTCTTAGTTAATTCAATTTGCTTATTACCTTTTTCTATTGTGCAATTTGATATATTTAGTATAAATTCGTGACAATCAATTTTTTCCTGATTATTTTCCATGCTACTTCTTTTTAATAATGAACCTATTTTAGCCAGCAAAATATGCATATTAAATGGTTTTACTATATAGTGGTCTGCGCCATAATTTATACTAAGTAATTCGTCTATCTCGTTATTTCGGCTAGTAATCATAATTATAGGTACATTTGATTGTTTTCTAACTTCTCTACAAATGTATTGACCATCTGCACTTGGTAGACTTATATCTAATAGTAACAAATCTGGCTGTATATCTATTATTTTTTGAGTAGTATTATCAAACTCTTTTAGAATGTCTACATTATAACCATTGTTTTGTAAAAGTATTTTTACTTCTTCTCGTAGCTTTTCATCATCTTCTACTATCAAAATTTTTTTCATTATTTTACTCCAATTTAAATTTTTTTCATAAAACCACCTTTACTCATATATAATTTATTGGTGGTTTTTATGCAATTTATTATATCAATGTTAGAAGGTATTGTTTTAGGTGCTGGTGCCATTTTACCAGGAATTAGTAGTGGTGTATTTTGTGTTGTTTTTGGTATTTATGAAAAGCTTGTAAATAGTATTTTAAATTTCTTTAAAGATATTAAAAATAACTTTAAATTTCTGCTTCCTATCGCTCTAGGCATTTTAATTGGTGCCATACTGTTTGGAAACATTTTAAAATACTTTTTCAATATATTTCCACTTCAAACCAAGTTCTGTTTTATTGGATTAATACTTGGTTGTATTCCTGCCTTGTTAAAAACTGTTAATTCAAAAGCAAATTTTAAACTGCACTACTTATTGTATAGCATTTGTACTTTTTTATTAGCTTTTATTTTATTTCTATTAGAAAAGCATTTTGTTTTACAAGCTTCATACATTAATATAAACTATTTTTATCTAGTTATCTCTGGATTTTTCATGTCCATTGGAGTAGTAGTTCCTGGAGTTAGTAGTAGTGCTATATTAATGCTTCTTGGCATATACTCTACATATTTAGAAGCCGTTTCTACTTTTAACTTATACATTCTAATTCCAATGGGGTTGGGGTTATTCTTTGGTAGTATAGTGTTTTTAAAATTAATTAGATATTGTTTAAATAAATTTTTCGCCCCAACATATTATTGCATTTTTGGATTTGTACTAGGCTCTATTTTATTCCTATATCCTGGCCTTTGCATGAATTTAACTGGTTTTATATGTATTGCTTGTTTTTTTATTTGCTTTCAGGTGGCAAGTCTATTTGGATAATTATTTTTTCCTTCTTAAAATCCAATTTTCTTCTACTTCTATAGGTAATTTTATTTTAACGGTTTGTCCTTGTTTTCCCGGATTAATAAACTCTATAGATTCATTTGTATCTGAATCCCATAATTCGTCTATTTTTAATTTATATGAATCAATTTGTCCAGGAACCACAATCTCCATCATATCACCAACCTGTAACCTATTTTTTATTTCGATTATAGTCTTATCTTGGTCAGGTGATATTACCTTTCCACCAAATTCATAATCTGGATTATATTGTTTTCCTTCATACTCTTGAAAATCCTTATTATTTCTATCATTGAAGTAGAAAGTAGTTAATCCTCTTGTTTTTGTTTTATCTAACTCTACTTTATACTTAGTTGCATCATAACTGTCTGGATTTGCCATATAATCGTCAATTGCATTTCTATATGCATTTACCACTGTTGCTAAATAATACTCTGTTTTTAATCTACCTTCTATTTTTAAACTGTCAACTCCCATTTGTACAATTTCTGGTATTTCATTTATTAAACACAAATCCTTAGACGAAAATATATAAGTACCTTTTTCGTCATGTTCCACTGGCATCAAATTTCCCGGATTATTTGCCTCTTCTACATACACATTATATTCCCATCTACAACTTTGAGCACAATCTCCCAAGTTAGCACTTCTACATGCTAGAAAATCACTCAAGAAACATCTTCCAGAATATCCAAAGCATATTGCACCATGGATAAATATTTCTGTTTCTAATCCCATTGGAGTATGTGTTATAATATCTTTAATTTGTTCTTTGTTAAGTTCTCTTGATAAAATAACTCTTTTTGCACCATTTCTATGCCAAAAATTTGCAGAATGATAGCTTACAACATTTGCTTGTGTACTAATATGTATATCTACATTTGGGGCTTCTTGTTTAATAATTTCCACTACTCCGCCATCTGCAACAATAATTCCATCTACTTTTAAATCATTTAATATTCTTGCCTGTTTTTTTATTTCTTCATACATATTATCCCATGCATAAATATTAATTGCTGCATAAACCTTCTTTCCAATATCATGTGCATATCTAATTGTTTTTACTAAATCATCATCTCCCATTTCAGCTCTTGTTCTTAATGATAAAGAAGATGTTCCTGCATATACTGCATCTGCTCCATATAAGAATGCTATTTTGGCTTTATTAAATGAACCTGCTGGGGCTAATAATTCTGGCTTTTTCATTAACACATTCCTCCTTGTATTGTCCAAATCTCTTGGACATCTTTTTCTTTGACTATTTTATCATAAAGCAAAGAAAAAAGATAGGCTTTTCCTATCTTTCTTCATATAAAATAAGTAAATCTATAAGCCGGGTTCTGTCGTGGATAGTCATTTATCTAGGATATATATTACTATATACCTCAAGCCACCAATTCAAGAAGATGCAAGAGCAGCTTAACCTTCTTTTTTAGGTGTTGCTCCAGATGGGGTTTACACTGCCAAATATGTCACCATATTTGCGGTAGGCTCTTACCCTGCCTTTTCACCCTTACCTATAAATAGGCGGTTATTTTCTGTTGCACTTTCCTTAAAGTTACCTTCACTGGATGTTATCCAGCATCATTGCTCTTGTGGAGCCCGGACTTTCCTCATGCACAACCTTGCGATTTATACACGCGACTATCCAACTTACTCACTTTTCTATTTTACTATTTTTTTGGACAAAAGTCAAATTATCCTTGTATAATTTCTAATTCTTGCAATAAGTTTCTATAATTAATATAAAATGAATCCTCATTCGTATCTGAAGCACTTTTTTGAGTCTCCTTTATTAAAATATATGCCTTATTTATATTATATTCTTTATTTTTATTTGAAGTAATATCATTTAATATTGGTATATAATTTTGTTCCGTATTATTTAATTCTTTTTGAACACTCTCCCAATCAGCCTTATCTACTAAAGAATATGCATTCATTAGACTCGACTTAGTTTTTAGTACATTCGTTTTTAAGTTTTCTCTATTTATTGAACTACTAAATTCTGGAATATAACTATAAAGCTTTGCTAGATTTACTAATGTTGTATTCTTATCTTGTGCTTTTATTGAATCAAGAGCATTTTGTAAATCTGTGCTAAAATTCAAAATCAAATTATTATTTATCTCTTTTTTATATAAATCAATAGTTATTGCAGACCATGTGTCATATAAATTTTCTATATCAGAATTAAAATTTTGCCATTCAATTACATCTGACCTAGATATTATATCATTCGATTTCATACTATATTTTCTGGAATTTGACTCAGAATTTAAGCTCTCATTACTTGAACTATCTCCAGAAGTTTTCCCAGAACTTTCTCCAGAAGAATTACTTTGTTCTTCACTACTTTCGTCAATTGAACTTTGTCCACTTTCTTCTTTAGATGTAGTTGCAGAATCTTTATTTATTTCTTCAGATACAACCATATATTTTTGGAAAGAAATATTATTTAATTTATTAAGCATTCCCACCAACTGCTCGTCTAAATAATCTATTTCACTATTTACTTTCTCATTTATATCCGTACCTTCTGTTGTCGAACATCCAGCTAAAGAAAACACTAGAATTACAATTATACTTAAAATAAAATATTTATTTTTCACATTATCACCTGCTTATATTGTTCCTGCAATTTTGAAATTTATACTTTACTGTATAAACTTTATTAAAAAATATATAATAATTTATATGATTATGTATTTGGAAGTGATGTTATATGAAAGCTGAAGTCAACTTATATACTACAAAAAAAGGAGAAATTAATAAGTTTCTTAATAAATTTTATAATACAGAAGAAAATATAAATAGCTTGAAATGGGAGAAAAAATTCGACAATCCCGTTGAGATTGCCGATATAGTTGGAGTCTTTATTGATAATAAAGATCAATTTCAAATTAATATGTGGATTAGTTTAGACGAAGGAACCTTTATAAACATTACTGAAAGTAATGCAGATTCTGTTATAAAATATCTTTTTGAAAGATTTCCTTACTAGTTCCTCTCTAATTCTATTGTAACTGGCCCATCATTTATAAGACTTACTTTCATATCTGCGCCAAAAATTCCAGTTTCAGTTTTTATGTCTTGATTTCTACATTTTTCTATAAAATATTCGTACAATTCATTTGCCTTATCTGGTTTTGCAGCATTTACAAAACTTGGTCTATTTCCTTGCGTACAGTCTGCATATAAAGTAAATTGTGAAATTATTAGCAATTCACCTTTTACATCCATAATAGATAAATTCATTTTATTATTTTCATCCTCGAAAACTCTTAATTTCACTAGTTTTTGCACTAAATAATCTGCCTGATTTGTTGTATCATTAGGTCCAACACCTAATAAAACAACAAAACCATTACCTATTTTTCCAACTATTTTTTCATTTACTTTTACATTTGCTTCTAAAACTCTCTGGATTACTAATTTCATTCTTCTTCCTCATTTTTTAATTCTATAATTTCTTTATTTTCTGTATCTTCCTTATTGTCATTATTAGATTTTTCTTGTGAATCTGTTTGACTTGCACCACAATTTGGACAGAAATTATCTTTTATACTTATTTCAGTATAACAATTTTCACACTGTTTTTTATTATTTAAAGCTAAAATTTCTTCTCTTTGTCTGTCTATTTCACTAGAAATTAAATCAATCTCCTCGCATTTATGTGTTAAGATTTCTTTTAAATCGACTTTTTCCTCTCTAATAAAATTTTGATATACTTCTTTTCCTATATCAACATATAGTTCTTCAACTTTAGCCTTATTTTCATTCATAGCAATTTTAATTTTTGTTTCCTTTGCTAATCTACTTGTTTTATCTGCTGTATATTTATAAGTCTCACTTGCCTTTTTTCCAAGTTTACTAAAAAAATCCATTTTTATCTTTCCTTTCCTGCATATTTTTTATATAGTATTTCCAAGAAAGATTTTTTTATTCAGCTTTTTTTTCTCTTGTCATTAGCATTTTCACAGCTTCATTAGGATTTAAGTTATTATACAATACATCATAAACAGCATTGACTATTGGCATTTCTACATTATATATTTTACTTAGCTCATGTGCTACTTCAATATTATCAATACTTTCAATAGTCATTCCCACTTCTTTTCGTGTTTCTTCTATTGTTTTTCCTGCACCAATTAATCTTCCTGCTCTCCTATTTCTACTATGTTCACTAAGACAAGTTACAATTAAATCGCCTAGCCCAGTCAAGCCATAAAATGTTTCCTTTTTTGCTCCCATTTTTTCGCCTAAACGCGTAATTTCTGTTAAACCTCTTGTTATTAAAGCTGCAAAAGAATTATCCCCTAAATTCAATTCAGCTGCAACTCCAGCACAAAATGCAATTATATTTTTTAATGCTCCACCTAATTCAACACCCTTAACATCTGTAGAGGTATAAACTCTTAATGTATCACTCATAAATAAATCTTGAATCTGTTTCATAACACACTCATCTTCTGAAGCAATAACCAATGCTGTAGGTACTGATATAGAGACTTCCTCTGCATGACTTGGTCCAGATAGAACTCCATATGGGTGATTTGGTAATTCTTCCTTTATAACCTCGTCTAATGTATATAATGTATCCCTTTCAAAGCCTTTTGCGCACATAATAATAGGCTGATTAGTTACATACTTTTTATATTCCTTTATAATATTCCTTGTTACTTTTGATGGTGTTACATGTAAAATATACTCTGTATCTTTTATAGTGTCTTCATAATTAGTGTAACAAATAACATTTTCAGGAATTTCTGCTTGAGGTAAAAATTTACACTTTTTTTCGTTATTAATTAAATCTGCTTCTTCTTGTGCAAAAGACCATATTTTCACATTATTTCCTTGGTTTGCCAAGCATATTCCTAAAGCAACTCCCCAACTTCCGCTACCTATAATTGCAATATTTTTCATTAGTACCTCCTATTTTACACTCTTAAAACTAATTTTATTTTCTGTTCCGTTTAATAGTCTTTTTACATTTTCTCTATGATTGAATATAACTATACATGCCATTAAAACACTAAATACAAAGTAACTTCCTTCTACAATATAATGTTCAGCTCCAATAAATAATGTTAAAATTGGAAATAATATAGCTGCCATAATAGATCCTGCTGAAACCATTCTTGTAAATATCATAATTACTAAGGCAAATACTAAACAAATTAGCCCTATCTGCCAATTAACCATTAATAATACCCCTAAAGAAGTTGCTACACCTTTTCCTCCTTTAAATCCATAAAAAACAGGGAAAGTATGTCCTAATACTACTGCTATTGCAGCAATTTGTACTAATAATGCTTTATCTAAATCTCTAATTATGTTTCCTGCAATAATTGCAATTAAAATTGCAACAACACCTTTTAATGCATCACAAACTAATGTTAAAGCTGCCGCCTTTTTTCCAACTGTTCTTAAAACATTAGTAGAACCAGCATTGCCACTTCCTTTTTCTCTAACATCAAATCCAGCAAATTTTTTACTAAAAATTACTGAAAAACTAACACTTCCTATTGCATATGCAATAATCGCTACAATTATGTATGTTGCCATATAAATTCCTCCTTATACATCTTTATCTAATTTTTCTCTTACTATCATTCTAATAGGTGTACCTTGTAAGCCAAATTCTTTTCTAATTTGATTAACTAAATATCTTTCATATGAAAAATGAAATAGCTCTTTATTATTTACAAAAACTATAAAAGTTGGTGGCTTTGTAGTAGCTTGAGTCATATAATATATTTTTAGTCTTTTTCCTTTATCTGTTGGTGGCTGAACTAGTGCAATTGCCTCATTTAACACATCATTTAACACTGATGTATTAACACGCCTTGCATTTTGAGCTGCTACATCATTAATTAAACTATATAGTTTATCAACCCTTTGACCTGTTTTTGCTGAAATAAATATAATTGGAGCATATGTTAAATATGATAATTTATTATATGTATCTCTCTTGAAATTCTCTACAGTATGGTTATCTTTTTCTATTTCATCCCACTTATTAATAACTAATATGATACCTTTTCCAGCCTCATGTGCTTCACCTGCTATTTTAGCATCCTGCTCAGTTACCCCTTCAGTAGCATCTATTAGCATAAGGCACACATCTGAACGCTCTATTGCAAGCAAGCTTCTCATTACACTATATTTTTCAATGTTTTCATTTACTTTGCTCTTTCTTCTTATTCCTGCTGTATCAATGAAAGTATATTTACCAAACTCATTTTCAAAATATGAATCAATAGCATCTCGTGTTGTTCCAGCAACATTACTAACAATAACTCTTTCTTCTCCCAAAATTCTATTAATTAAAGAGGATTTTCCTACATTTGGCTTTCCTATAACAGCTACTTTTATTATCTCGTCCTCTAATTCATTTTCTTCTTGTGGTGGTAAATTGTTATATATTTCATCTAATATATCACCTATTCCGATTGCATTTGTTGAAGAAACTGCATTTGGTGTACCTAAGCCCAAGCTATAGAATTCATATAATTCTTCTGGCGTTTTCCCATAATTATCTGCTTTATTACAAACTAATATTATTGGCTTTTTAGACTTTTTTAGCCTTAGTGCAATTTCTTTATCTATCTGTGTTGGACCTTGTTTTATGTCTGTTACAAAAACTATAACATCTGCAATATTAATTGCAATATTAGCCTGATCAGATATTCTAGCTGTTATTTCGTCTTCTGCATCTACATCAATTCCACCTGTATCTATTAATGTGAAATCTCTACCTCTCCAATTTGCCTGTGCATATACTCTATCCCTTGTTACTCCTGGTTTATCCTCCACTATTGATATTCTTTTTCCAACTATATAATTGAAGAATGTTGATTTACCAACATTAGGTTTTCCTACTATTGCTACAATTGGTTTTGCCATTATTTCACCTCTATTCATTCATATGCATATTTTATATCATTTACCTTGTTTAGTCAATTATTATTCACATAATCTTAAGAATTCTTGCGCTCTTTGTAGCAATAAATTCCTAAAACTATTATACCAATTAAAGTTGTAATATATGACACTTTGGTTAGCAAGGTACCTGAATATTTAACTTCTATTTTGGTATTATTATTTATATCTTCTGGTAGTTTAGCTTCTATAAATCCTTTATCAGATTCCGTATATGAAATTCTTTGCTTTTTATCATTATTTATTAAATTAATTTCATAACCTAAATAGTAAATGTATGGTAGTTCTATTATTGTATTAGGTTCACATTCTACAATATTTGCTGTACATACTCCGTTTTCTTTAGCAAAATCCGTTATATTTGCTTTTCCATCTAATACTATAATTCCTTCTTCTCTAGTCATAATATACGGCAGATTATTACATGCTTTTGTTGGTAGGTATTCAAAACTTGCATGCATACGATCACCTTCCATAATTCTTTTTGGTTGTAGAAATTGTTCTTCGTCTATTTCGTATTTTGTAGTTACCCATGTTCTTATAATACTTGTAGATGCACTTAGCGCAATTATTGTGATTGTAGTAACTACTAAAAATGTATCATATTTTACCGTTTTCAAAAGCTGTGATATTAAAATACCTGAAATTATACTAAGGAAAAACGCTGAAAATTCACTCATTCTCCATGCAAATTGTATCATTTTAAAGATGTTTGGTAAGTATTGGAATGGAAATAGTTTACTACTCATTATCATAGATGCTATTCCAAAGCAAAAAAGAGTTATCATTATTTTTTTATTTTCTAGTTTTTTCTTAAGTAGTGCAATTATAAATAATATTATACCCGCTATATTTTCTAAACCAATATACATTATCATATAGTGTTTGTTTTTATACATAAGTTCTGAAAAAGTTAGCCTTGATTCTATAAGCTGTTCATCGCTGTACATTCTTCCTTCAACAAAAACCTCATAACTAGTAGCAAAATAGTGCTCCATTAATGGTATTAAGAAAAAGCTAGTTACTAATAAAATAATAGCAAAATTTAAAAATAATTTTTTCCAAATTTCTTTATTTTTAAATTGTTTAATATGTATTAAGCAGTATACAAAGCAGAAAATTGCAGTGTACATCGTAATTACAGTATGTGATAATAATAAGCCTATTGCACCTATTGCCAAATAATAACTCTGCTTTTTATTATCCTCAAAAATATCATACATTCCTATAAATACCAATGGTAAAAACACAAATGATGCTTGTTCTGCTAATGCACATCTGGCATATACATCAGTTATATGATATGGTGCTATTATATATAATGTTGCAGATATAAAAGCTGCTAACTTTGATTTACTTATTTTTAATACAAGTTTATGCATAAATATTCCAGAAAATAGCATAAGTATAACTTCAAAAACTTTTAAAATTAAAAAATATGAATTTGTTATTAATTTCAAAATAAGCGGAACATATGCAGTTAATGGACTATAAAAAATGTTACAAGAATATCCAAATCCATTGCAAAATTCTGACATTATTTGTGGAAATAAAAAATTTTCCTTTAGACTGTTTTGTGTTCCTATTAATCTATATACATGATATACTCCATCGTCTTTTAAAAACTGTGTACGATTGTAAAAAAGTGGAATGCAAACCATTAATGCTATAAAAAAAATTATGACATAATTAATAGCTATTGGATGTTTCTTTAGTTTTTCAATTATCTTTTCCATTTTTTCCTCCCTAGTTAATATGTAAGTCGTCCTTCTAATAAATCGTCATTTTTTATCCAGTCTTCTACATTTACTACTAAATAATCTCCTCGTTCTTTCCCTCTTATAATTAGTTGATTTATTCCTGCATTAATAATCATTTTTCTACACATTTGGCAAGAATTTGCCCCTGGTTCATATTCTCCATTATCTACTCTAACTCCAACCAAATACATTGTTGAACCTATCATATCTTTCCTTGGTGCACTTAACATTGCATTTTGCTCTGCATGAACAGAGCGACAGGCATCATATCCTCCATGGTGAATGTCTGGAAATTTTTCCTTTTTAACACAATATCCTAGGTCAATGCAATTAACTCTGCCTCTTGGAGCTCCTGTATATCCCGTTGATATAATTTCGTCATTTTTTACTATTATACATCCAAAATTTTTTCTAAGGCAAGTTCCTCTTTTTGCAACAGTTTCTGCTATATCTAAGTAATAATTAATTTTATCTAATCTCTCCATTTATTTGCACCTCGTTTTCTATGAAATAGTTTATCATGAATTTATTAATCTAACAATATTTATGCAGAAAAAAAGAACTATTTTTCATAGTCCTTTTAATTATTTTCTTCATTTTTTACTGTCATAACTTCTTTTCCGTTATAGTATCCACAGTTTGAACAAACAGTATGTTGCATTACTGGTTCATGACAATGTGGACATGATGCAAAATTTGGTTTATCTAATTTCCAAGTTGATCTTTTTAATCCTGTTCTAGCTTTTGACCATCTTCTTTTTGGTTGTGCCATTTTTATCCCTCCTCGTATGATATGTATATATCTATTTCTTGATTTTAACATTATTTATTTGACTAAATTAGCCACCTAAAAATTATACTAATTTTTTGCAAGTTTGTCAATACTTATTTTAAATATCTCTTAACTTCATTAATTACTTTTTCTTTTGCTTCTTCTAATGGTAAATTTATCATTGCGCCTGCTGCTCTTGGATGACCTCCGCCGCCAAACATAAGGCAAACATCTGATACATTGACATAGCTTGAAGATCTTAAAGAGATTTTATAGCCTTCCTCTTTTTCTCTTAAAAATATTGAAACTTCAACGCCTTCTATATCTCTGCCTATTTCTACAATTCCATTGGTATCACCAATTTGTGCTCCTGCTTTTTCTTCGTCTTCTGCATTAATATATGTAAATGTTATTTTACCATTTTCTATAAATTCTAGCCTATCCATAGCTATTTTTCTAAGTTCAAAGCTACTTCTCGTGCTTATTTGTAATACTCGTCTGTAAATATCAGATACATTTACTCCTAGTCCTAGCAGCCATGCTGTAAATTCAAAAGTTGCAGAATTTGTACCTTTGTATTTAAAACCTCCTGTATCAGTAATAATACCTGTTAATAAGCATTCTCCAATTTCCTTATTAATTTCTACTCCTATATATTCTAAAACAGTAATAAGAATTTGTGAAGCTGCTGGGGCATCTGGATTTACAAAATTGAAGTCTGCAAACATAGTATTTGTTTCGTGATGGTCTATGTTTATTTTAACTTTTGCATTCTCAAAATATTTTGCAAATCCATCTAACCTTTTTATATCACCACAGTCTATTGAAATTGCTAAGGAATAGTTCTCAGTTTGACTCTCTTTTTTTATTTCGTTAACTCCAGTTAGGAATGAATATTCATTTGGTAATTCTGGAATAATTACATCTACATTTTTGTGTAATTGCTTTAAACTATTGTACATAGCAAGCGCACTACCTATTGCATCTCCATCCGGATTTTCATGTGTTAGTATAACTATATTATCGGCTTTTTCTATTTCTTCTTTTATATTATCTAAAGTCATTTATTTCACATCCTTCATTATATCTTTCAAAATTGAGTCAATTCGTGCTCCATATTCCATAGAATCGTCTAGTTCAAATATAAGTTCAGGTGTAATCCTAAGATTTACTGTTTTTGCAACTGCTGTTCTAATAAATCCAGCTGATTTCTTTAGTGCTGCTAAAGTTTCTTTTACATTTTTTGAATTCAATATACTCACAGCTACTTTAGCATATTTTAAATCTGGTGTGATTTTTACTCTTGTAACACTAATTAATCCTGTAACATTTGGATTTTTTAGTTCATAGCTAATTATATGACTAATTTCTTTTTTCAGTTCCTCGTTAATTCTCTCTAGTCTGTTGTTATTTTGCATTATTTTATCAATCCTTTCGTAATTTATTATGGATTACTTTTTTACTTCTTCCATAACATAAACTTCAAGCATATCTCCTTCTTGTATATCATTATAATCTTCTATTTGTAATCCACATTCAAAACCTGTTGCAACTTCTTTTGCATCGTCTTTAAATCTTTTTAATGAGATTAATTTTCCATCATGTATAACTACATTATCTCTAATAACTCTTATATTAGCATTTCTAGATATTTTGCCATCTTTTACATAGCATCCTGCAATTGTTCCTACATTGCTTACTTTAAATATTTGTCTTATTTCTGCTGTACCAATTACTTTTTCTTCAAATGTAGGGTCTAGCATTCCTTTCATAGCAGCTTCAACATCTTCAATAGCTTGGTAAATAACTGAATATTGCTTTATTTCCACACTATCTTTTGTTGCCATTTCTCTTGCTAATGGCTCTGGTCTTACATTAAATGCAATTATAATAGCATTTGAAACTTTGGCAAGATTTACATCTGTTTCTGTAACTCCTCCAACATTTGCATGTATTACTTTTACTTGAACTTCGTCATTACTAATTTTTTCTAGTGATTGAGTTACAGCCTCTACAGAGCCTTGTACATCTGCTTTTACTATTAAGTTTAATACTTTTAAATGACCTTTTTCTATTTGACTGAATAAGTCATTTAATGAAACTTTTGGAGTAGCATTGATAGATTTTTCTCTTTCTTGGCGTTTTCTTCTTTCTATTAAATGCTTAGCTGTTTTCTCGTCTTTAACTTCATAGAATGTATCTCCTGCTTCTGGAACTTCTGGCAATCCTGTAATTTCAACTGGAGTTGATGGTCCAGCCTTTTTTACTTTTTGTCCTTTATCATTTACCATGGCTCTAATTCTTCCAATTACTGAACCTACTACAATTGTATCACCTACATCTAGCGTTCCGCGTTGTACTAATGTTGTTGCAATAGGACCTCTTGCTTTGTCTAACTTAGCTTCAATTACAACACCCTTAGCTTGTTTGTGTGGATTTGCTTTTAGTTCTTTCATATCTGCAACTAATAATACCATTTCTAGAAGAGAGTCTATGTTAGTTCCCATCTTTGCAGAGATTGGAACAAATATTGTGTCCCCACCCCATTCTTCTGGAACTAAATCATATTTTGTTAATTCTTCTTTTACTTTCTCTGGATTAGCACCTTCAACATCCATTTTGTTTAGGGCAACTATTATTGGAATGTCTGCTGCTTTGGCGTGGTTAATTGCTTCAACTGTTTGAGGCATAACTCCATCATTTGCAGCAATTACTAATATTGCGATATCTGTTACCTGTGCACCTCTCGCTCTCATGCTAGTGAAAGCTTCATGACCTGGTGTATCTAAGAAAGTTATTTCTCTATCATTAATTTTTACTTTATATGCACCAATATGTTGTGTAATTCCGCCTGCTTCACCGCTAATTACATTAGTTTTTCTAATAGCATCTAATAAAGAGGTTTTACCATGATCTACATGGCCCATAACAACAACTACTGGTGGTCTTGGTTCTAAGTCTTCTTCTTTATCCTCTGAATCATCAAATAGTATGTCTTCTTCTGTTACTGTTTCTTTCTTAACAGCTGTAATTCCAAATTCTCCCGCAATTAAAAATGCTGTATCGAAATCAATTTCATTGTTTATTGTTGCTAATACTCCATAGTTTAGTAATTTTTTTATTACCTCACCAGTAGTTTTTTTCATTTCTGCAGCTAAATCTTTTACTGTTATTGGGTCAGTTATAGTAATTTCAGTTAATTGGAATATTTTTTGTTTTACTCTTTCTTCTGGTTGTTTTATGGCTTTCTTTTTATTTCTCTTTCCTCTTTGTGTTGTTAAGTCATAGTAATCTAGCATTCCACCGTCCGAATCGTCAAACATATGTGAAAGCTTATTTGTTTGTTTTAAGCTTTTTAATTTATCTTCATCGAAATTGTCGTCATTTCTTCTTTGTTTTGAGACTTTCTTTACTTTGTTTTCTTCATTTCTGTTTTGTTTTTGTTTATCTATATTTTTGTTGTATTCTCTTACAACTTCTTTTTCAACAATTTCAGATGCCATAATGTTTTTAATATTCTTTTCTATGCCTTTTTCGTCAAGTGGCTTTCTGCTATTATTAAAGTTATTATTATTAAAATTATTATTTCTTCTTTGATTATTATAACCATTTTGATTGTTTCTATTATCTCTATTATCTCTGTTTCTGCCATCTCTATTATCTCTACCGTCTCTGTTTGCATTATCCCTATTGAAATTATTATTCCTTCTTTGATTATTATAATCATTATTTTGGAAATTTCTATTTTCCCTGTAATTATTATTTCTATTAGAATTATTTTTATTGTAGTTATTTTGTACTTTTTCTACTTTTGCAGTATTTTGTTGCATATTTTCTCTATCTTTTCCTTCTTTATTAAAATCTTCTTTCTGAGGATTTTGTATTTTAACTTCTTCCTTTTCAATCTCTATATCAGGTTCTTGTTCTTTTACTACTTCCTCTTTCTTTTGTTCTTCTACAATTTCTTTTTTAATTTCTTCCTTCTTAGGTTCTTCTTTCTTTTTACCTAGTCCAAATAATTCACTCACTGTAAGTGGCTTTGTTTGTTTGTTTCTATATACTATATTGAAATCTTTATTCTGATTTCTTTCTACAAAGCCTATGCCTTTTTTTTCTTCCTTTGCAACTGTTTTATCTTCTACCTTTTTTTCTTCTTCTCTTACTAATTCTCGCCTTATAATAACTGGCTCTTCTGGTTTTTGTTTTTTCTCCATTTTTTCTTTCTTTTTCTTTACGCCATTAATTATTTTATCTGCTACATCTTCCTCTATTGAGCTTAAATGACTTTTTATTTCTATTCCAAGCTCTTTGGCTTTCTGCATAACTTCTTTACTGGTTAAGTCTAATTGTTTTGCTATTTCATGTACCTTTATCTTACCCAATAATTTCACCCCCATCAACTATTTTATATATTTGTTTTGCTAGATTTTCATTTTTTATTCCAAATACAGCTTTATTCTTCTTGCCTATACATTTGCTTAAATCTGCTATAGTGCTAAACTGAATAAAACTTATATTGTTTTTGTCGCATAAAAATTTAAAGTTTCTTTTAGTTCTATCAGCAGCATCTTCCGCAACCATTATTAATTTTACTTTGTTTTTTTGTATTAAATCCTCACAAGCTTCTGTTCCAAAGGTTATTTCTCCTGCTTTCATGCACAACCCTAATAATCCAAATACTTTTTGATTATTTATCAATCATTACACCTCTTAAATTATCATAAATTTTTTCTTCTATATGCATTTCGAATGTTTTCTCTAATCTTTTTGATTTAATTAATTTGTTTAAACATTCTACATTATCACACAAATATGCTCCTCTGCCCTGCATTTTTCCAGTTTTATCAATTAAAATTTCATTATCTTTATTTTTTACAATTCGAATTAAGTCTTTTTTATCTTTTTTGGCATTACACCCCATACAAGTTCTTTGTGGTATCTTTTTCATTATATTCTTATTCTTCACTTTCTTGCATGTTTGCTAACATTTCTCTAAATTGTGTTTCTGATTTTATGTCGATTTTCCAGTTTGTTAATTTAGCTGCTAATCTAGCATTTTGACCTGATTTTCCAATTGCTAAAGATAATTGATCGTCTGGCACAATAACTTGTGCAAATTTTTCTTCTTCTTTTATATCTACTGCTAATACTTTTGCTGGTAATAATGCAGAAACAATATATATTGAAGGATCATTGTTCCATTCAATAACATCAATTTTTTCTCCGTTTAATTCATTTATTATATTTTGGATTCTAACTCCTTTTTGTCCTACGCAAGATCCAACAGGGTCTATATCTGGGTTTGTAGAATATACTGCTACCTTGCTTCTACTTCCTGCATCTCTTGAAACGCTTTTTATTTCAATTAAGCCTTCATATATTTCAGGGATTTCTAGTTCAAATAGTTTTCTAACAAATTCTGCTGATGCTCTTGATACAATAACTTGTGGATTTCCTTTTAGTCCTCTTACAACATCTAGAACATATCCTTTTATTTTATCATTTACTTTATAATGCTCTGTTGGTATTTGTTCCTTTTGTGGCATTACTCCTTCTAATTTGCCTAAGTCCATAATTACTACTCCAGATTCTGCCTTTTGAACAATTCCTGATACAATTTCACCTTTTCTGTCGTTAAATTCTGTATAAATAATATCTCTTTCGGCTTCTCTTAATTTTTGGATAATAACTTGTTTTGCAGTTTGAGCTGCAATTCTTCCAAAATCTTTTGGTACCATTTCTATATCTACAGTATCCCCAATTTCTAATTTTTTACTTATTTTTTTTGCTTGTTCTAAACTTATTTGTAGTTTTGAATCTTCTGCTACTTCTACAACTTCTTTTACTGCATATAAATGTGCTTCACCTGTTGTATTATCCATTACTACTTTTACATTATCTGCTGAATCAAAATTCTTTTTGTATGCCGTTACTAAAGCTGTTTCTATTGATTCTATTAAATATGCTTTTTTTATTCCTTTTTCTTTCTCAAGTTCTTCTAATGCTAATATTAATTCTTTATTATCTATTGCTTTCATTTTTCTAATTCCTCCCTTATTCCCAATTAAATTTTGTTTTGATTAATGATATGTCTTTTCTGTTAATTTTTAAGATATCGTCACAACTTATAGTAATTTGTTCATTGTCATATTCTTTTAAAATGCCTTCGATTTCTTTTTTACCGTTTATCTGTTTAAAAAGTTTAATTGACACTTCATTTCCTATATTATCTTGTAGATGCTTATCTTTTCTTAAAACTCTTTCTATTCCCGGAGAAGATATTTCTAAAAAGTATTGCTGTTTAATGTAGTCTGCTGTATCTAGTATGTCATTTACTTCGTTATTTACTTTTTCGCAGTCTTGTAAATCAATTCCATCAGGTTTGTCAATAAAAATTCGTAAGAAATAATCTTTTCCTTCTTTTGCATATTCTACATCATAAAGCTCATAGCCCATTTTTTCAATTTTGTCTTTTACAAGTTGTTCTACTTTTTCCTCTATGTTAGCCAATTAATTCCCTCCTAGCATGTATAAAGAGTGGGATTTGTTCCCACTCTCCTAGTATTTAACTTTTGTGCTATTATTATATATTGTTTTTCCAGAAAAATCAAGTGTTTTTAAATTTTTTTTTGATTTTGTGAAGTGAAAATTTAAATTCCAGTTAAAAAATAGGAAAAAGGAATTTAGTCTTACACCCAGTTCCAGTTGGATT
>CANRPR010000023.1 GCA_947632535.1 uncultured Clostridia bacterium
GAAGAAACTCAATGGGAGTAAATCATTGCCCTAACACAACTGTAATTGATGAAGAAGAACTTTTAAATGCAATAAAAGTATATCTAAAAAGTATTATAAAGAATAAAAAGAATTTTATGAAAGCAGTCGAAAAAGAATTTGAAAAGATTACAAAATTAAGAGAAAATAATGAAAGAAGTGAACAAAGCCTTCTACAAGAAATAGAAAAAGTTACAAACAAAAAACAAAAATATATGGAAATGTTCCAAAATGAAGTAATAAATATAGCAGAGTTAAAGCAATATACAAATCCATTAAATGAAGATATTGCAAGATTAGAAAGAGAACTAAAACTAATTACATCAGAAATAAAAGAAAAAGATGTATTAGAAAAAGAACTTACCAAAACAATTAGTACAGTTGATGATATACTTAATAATGAAACAATAACAAATGCAATGTTAAAAACGATAATAGATGTTATTGAAGTAGATAGTGATTCAAATGTTGAAGTAAGATTAAAATTATTAAATGAAATAGGCTCTACACCAGCAGTTATAACTAATTTTAATGACATCAAAGATACCGTTCTTAAAAGTAACATCAGTACATAAAGATGTAAGTGAAAGATTACTAAAAATAAATCCAATTCTAGCAGTTGAAGTTAGAAGAATATTAGACGAAAACAAAGCAGAAAGACACATAAGAGGAGGCATGGCAACAAAATTAAAATACAGTCATGAAAAGCAAGATAAAGTAGTGTAAAACTAATGCGAAAGAAGGAATCTTAAGTTGATATTTTATGTAAAATATGCTATACTATAAAACATGTAGTAAAAAACTTACACAAATTTTAGGAGGCGATATAATGAAAGGACAACAGTTTGATTCAAAAGAGTACGCCAAGTTGATTCATAGGATGGAAGCACTTCGGTCACGCATTGAATTAGATAAGGGAGTGGAACAAGAAACTGCTAAAATGCTTTTGAAAAAAATCGAAAAAAAGCTTGAAGCATATGAGCAATTTTTTAAAATTCGTAATCAACAGGCAAAAAATTACAATACAACAGACAGCTTTGAATTTGAAGAGTATGATAATTTCATGGACGATAATAATTACTATGAGGATACTCGTTCAGAAGAAGAAATGATTCATGATCTTGGAATCTTATATGCAATTTTTGGAGGTACATATCAAAGAGTACTAAACTATCATGTATATAGGATTAAATTCAAAAAGCAGATTGATAGAGAGGAAGCATTTTATCGTGTTTTGGCTGATATCTATGAAGATAGTGTTAGAATATGCAATAACATTATCATTGGGTTTTGGCCTTTCCATTCTGGAGACACCAGATGCGGTTCTATGGAATTTAGTGAACCTAGCTTAAATTCAATAGAAAAATACGATAACAGCGGGACATCGCTATATGGAGAACTAATGGACGGATTAAAAGATATTTGGAATTTTTACTTTGATAATCGAAATGCTATACCAATTCTAAAAAATACGACGTTAAATTATTCGAAGCCCAATTACCAAGAAACTTTTAATTGTAAGCCGGAAGTTCAGCTAAATAAGGAACAGAGAAAAGCGATAATTGATAAAACTGAAAAGGAGATTACTTCTGTAAACGTAGAACATCTAGAATATAGAACATCAAAAATCTACTTTTCAGCTAAGAAAAAGTATCAAACCTTAAATGACTTGTTAGAAGAATCAGGCGTTGTCTACAAAGTTGAAAATTCAGGAGTCTACATCTGGGATTATGACGAAAAAGAATTTGGAAAACTTGTTGGATATGAATGTGGTAGGTTATTCAAATATTGTTTATACTTACTTCAAAATCGCTAACAAAGAAAAATATTTTTTTCAAAACAATGAGGATGTGTAAAATCTATACATCCTCATTTGCTAATTAAATACAATATTAATAAAAAATTATGTAAAACTATGGAAATATTGCCAAAAATGTGATATATTATAAAAAGGATAGTTTTTATAAGGAGAAAAAGGTAATATGGAAATAAAAAAAGAAAAAATGGTTTTAAAGCTAGAAGAAGATGTAGATAAATTAAAAAAAGAAATTGAAGAATTAATAAAACTAAAAGGAATACTTAAAAATTCGTCACCATATAAGCTTTTGTATGGAAAAACACAAGTAATAGGAGAAAACAAATCTAAAAGTGTAAGGTCGAGATTAGAACACAGTGAACAAATATCAAATATAGCTCAAAGAATCATTGAAGGAATATATGATTCATGTGCTACAACCAAGCAAAAAGAAAAAGAAATATTCATATTAAATAAACAAAGAGAACTATTATATACAGATATATGTTCACTAGCACATGACCTAGGACATACTCCATTTGGTCATAGTGGAGAGAAAACAATTAGTGAATTTATGGAAAAAATTACAGATGAAGAACAAATAAAGAAATTAATACAAAAAAGAATAGAATGTTTTGGATTAGAATACGAAGAAGAACAGGGACATATTGGAGATAATGTTACATTAAGTTTTGAACATAATGAACAAAGTGCCTTAACATTTTATCAGTTATTAAAAACAGCAGATATCAATTTAGACTTAATAAATGTAAAAAAGATGATTGATGCAATATTATCCCACAGCACCACAAGAGTACTAGACTGCCCAAAAGATATAGTGGCACAAGCAATAAGACAAACTGATAAAATAGAATACAGAAATAGAGATTTTGAAGAACTAAAACCATATATAAAATTGTCAAGAATTGAAAATACAGAGTATGCAAATATGAGTTATAATGATAGAATAGAAAGAATAATACAAGATGTGATTAAAGAAGCAATATCAATAGGTAGAATAGGTGACAACATGGAAGCATTAGAAGCATTAAGCTCATTTAGAAAAGAATATGACAATACAATATATTTCTTAGAAGGTGGAGAAAAAGGATTACTAACATCAGAAAATATAGGACGAAACAGAGTTATTTTACAAAAACTACTACAGTATTACTATGAAGATCCAGCAAGAATAAAATATACAAAATCTTATTATTCAGTAGAGCCAATTAATATAGAAGCAAATGTTGACTTACATGTTGTGCATAATACTTTAGAAGATAAAGATTCTACAAATATTGAAAAAGTAATTAATTATATTTTAAGTATGGATAATGAAAGAGTCATGAAAAAATATTTGCAATTGGTAAAACAAAGAATTGTTACAGGAGAAGGAATTGAACCAGTTCTACCAGAAGAAATAGAGGAAATAAATAAAAAGCAAGAAGAAGAAAAAATTGAACAAATGAGGTCAAAAGAATTGTTAAAGTCTACACAGCCACATACGAAAGAAGAAACGAGAAATATTATAAGAAATAGAGATATTAAATTTGTGAATACAATGTTAACCAAAAGAGGCATTGAAGTAATAAATGCAACAAAGCAAAGGATTGAAAAAGAGGCACAAATGGACAGAGCACTAAGAAAACAGATGGAGATAGGAGACTTAGCAAGAAAATATGGAGATAATAATATGACTAAAAGCACTAAAGAAGTGGACAAAATCATGAAAAATCCAACACAAAAAGAAATACAAATAAAAAAGGCAGAAGGAATGCAAAGAAAAGTTGAAGAATTAAAACAAAATTGGATTCCAGTTGAACCACATAATATGCCGGGTGATGAAGACGGACAAGAAATATAATGCTAGGAGAAAATTGAAATGAGTATAAGATTTATATATGGAACAAGCAATAAGGAAAAGATAAATCAAGTGAGAAGTTTTTTTGCTACTCAAGATATTGATATAGATATAATTTCGTTAGAAGATATAGGCTTTAACGAAGAAATAGACGAAAATGGAGAAACACTCGAAGAAAATTCAAAAATAAAGGCAGAAGCAGTAAAAAAATATTGTAAAGAACATAATATAAAAGAAATTATTATGACAGATGATACTGGTTTAGAAGTAGATGCACTAGATGGTAGACCAGGAGTACATAGTGCAAGATACGCAGGAGACCACGCACCACAGGAAGTATCTATTAAAAAATTATTGGAAGAAATGAAGGATGTTCCGGAAGAAAAACGAACGGCTAGGTTTGTATGTATAATTACAGTTGTTATGCCAACAGGAGAAATGTTTGCAACAAGAGGAGAAGTAAAAGGAAAAATAGCAATGAAGCCACGGTACAATGGGAAAATTGACATTTGGCCCTGTATTTATTGTAGATGGTTTTGAAAAAGTTATGAATGAAATGCCAGCTGAAAAATTAGGAAAAACTCATAGGCAAAAGGCAATTTTAGAAGCAATTAATAAGATACAACAGATACAAAATAAATAGATAGTATATAATATTTAAGAAAAATTTATAAATTTTTGCGAATTTTCAAAAATATTTGCAATTTATAGTAAACTATGTTAAAATACTTGTTGTTAATAAGTCGTATGCAAAATATATTGCTGTACATATATGCAAAAAACTTAAGGAGGAATAATAAATGCAAGTTGTAAAATATATTTTAATTGGAATTTATATTATAGTTTGTTTAGCTCTAATTATATTAGCTATGATACAATCAAAAGAGGATGAAGGTGCATCAGGAGCAATAACTGGTTCTACAAGTAATAACTTCTATGAAAAAAATAAAGGTAGAACGAGAGAAGGAAAATTAAAAAAATGGACAATCATACTAGGTGTACTATTCGCAGTTTTAACAATTGTTGTATCAATAATGTATTTAATGTAAAAAATAGTAAATAATAAAGGGGCAAAAGATATTGCCCTTTTTTATTATGTGAGCACATATAATAAAGTAGATAATGTATTAAATAGAATCGAGGTGATTAGTATATGAGTAAAAAAATAAAAAAAGAAAGAAGCAATGTAAAAGAGGGAATATTCAAAGCAAATCCAAAAGGATTTGGATTTGTTAATATAGGTGAAGAAGAAATTCACATAGCTCCAAACTATGTGAATACAGCTTTAGATGGGGATACAGTATGTGTAAAAATTATTACTGACAACAGTGGAAAAAATAAAGAAGGTAAAATAATAAAAGTAGAAAAAAGAAATATAACTAAGGTAGTAGGACTTTTTCAAAATAGCAGGAGTTTTGGATTTGTTGTACCAGATAATAGAAAAATTAATACAGATATATTTGTTTCAAAAAAGAATTTTAATGGAGCAAAAAGTAACCATAAAGTTGTAGTTGAAATTACAAAATATCCAATTAAGGGAAAAAATGCAGAAGGAAAAGTTGTTGAGATATTAGGCTTTCAAGACGAAGTTGGAGTAGACATGCTAAGCTTAGTAAAAGAACACAATTTGCCATATGAGTTTCCAGTTCCAGTATTAGAAGAAGCGGATCAAATAAAAGGAATGATAGAGAAAAAGGATATTCCAAGAAGAGTTGACTTGCGAAATGAAACTATTTTCACAATTGATGGTGAAGATGCTAAGGATTTAGATGACGCAGTATGTGTGAAAAAAATGGAAAATGGAAACTATTTATTGGGAGTTCATATTGCAGATGTCAGTTATTATGTAAAAGAAAATTCGAAAATAGATAGAGAAGCATATATTAGAGGAACAAGTGTATATATGCTAGATAGAGTAATTCCAATGCTACCAACGAAGCTCTCTAATGGAATATGTAGCTTAAATGCTGGTAAAGATAGATTTACAATGTCTATCGATATGGAGATAAACAAAAAAGGAGAGGTAGTAAATTCTAGATTATACAAGGCTGTAATAAATGTTGCACAAAGGATGACATATAACGATGTAAATAAAATAATAGAAAACTCAGATGATAAAATAGTGAAAAAGTATAAGGAATATATTTCACATTTTAAAATGATGGAAGAACTAGCAAGAATATTACAAAACAGGAGATTAATTCAAGGTAGCTTAGATTTAGATATACCAGAAACTAAAATTAAATTAAATGAGGCAGGAAAACCAGTAGAAATAGGAAAATATGAGCAAACATTTGCAAATACAATAATAGAGCAGTTTATGCTAACAGCTAATGAAACAATAGCCGAGAAATTTTATTGGCTTGAAGCACCGTTCATATATAGAGTTCACGAAGTACCAGATGCAGAAAAAGTCTCAGAGTTGAACAAATTCTTATTCAACTTTGGATATAAAATAAAAGGCAAAAAGGATAATATATACCCAAAAGAATTCAGCAAAATCTTAGAGCAAATAAAAGGAACAACAGAAGAAACTGTTATATCAACTCTAATTCTTAGAACTTTAAAAGTAGCAAGATATGAAAGCGAAAACAAAGGACATTTTGGAATTGCAAGTAAATACTATTGCCATTTTACATCACCAATTAGAAGGTATCCAGACTTGTTCATCCATAGAATAATATCTAAATACCTAGATGCAAAATATAATATAAGCGATGAGTGGAGAGAAAAATATAAAGAGATAGCTACAAAAACGGCAGAACAATCTTCAGAAAGAGAAAAAGTAGCACAAAAAGCAGAACGCGATAGTATAGATATGAAAAAGGCAGAGTACATGCAAGACAAAATTGGACAAGAATATGATGGAATAATTAGTAGTGTAACACCATTTGGCATATTCGTAAAATTAGATAACACAATAGAAGGACTAATAAAAATTGAAAATCTGGGAGAGCAAAACTGCAGAGAATATTTTAACTACGATGATGTCCATAAAACATTAATAGGTGAAAATTCAAAAAGAACCTATAGAATTGGTGATAAAATTAAAGTAGAAGTAGTGGAAGCAAACAAAAATCTGAGAAAAGTTGAATTTGTGTCCAAATAGGGACGGTTCTTTTTTGGACATTTTGTCCATTTAGGGACGCTTCTTCAAAATTCAAATAAAGCGAATTGGACAAAACGCCACCAAAAGAACCGCTTTGCTTCGCAAAGGAGCGAAAAATGTTATAATTTATAAATGTGAAAAAATATGCAAAAATACTTGACAAAATTTGAAAGTTATAGTATTATAATAAAGTTAAAGAAGAAGATATCCACTTCTCACCTTATCGAAATAACGAAAAAGGTTATAAATATTCTATTTATAATGCTATTAATATAATAGTATGAGTGTGTGGATTGACTGTAACAGGTCAATTTTTTTATTTATGGAGGTGTTTTATATAAAACAAGAATTACCAATCAATGAACAAATACGCGTACCACAAGTTCAATTAATTGATGATAATGGGCAAAAACTAGGAATAATGCATACAAACGAAGCTCAGGAAAAGGCGTATGAAAAAAATTTGGATTTAGTATTAGTTGCACCAAATGCGAATCCACCAGTTTGTAAAATCATGAATTATGGAAAATATAAATTTGAGCAATCTAAGAAAGAAAAGGAAGCAAAGAAAAAGCAAAAAACATTTGAGTTAAAGGAACTTAGAATTACACCTAACACAGAAGATCATGATTTTAACTTTAAATCTAAAAATGCTAGAAAATTTATTGAAGATGGTTGTAAAGTTAAAATAACAGTTAGATTTAGAGGTAGAGAGTTAAATTATGTTAAACAGGGAGAAGAAATACTAAATAAATTTATAGAAAGTTTATCTGATATAGCAAATCTAGAAAAGAAACCTGTATTAGAAGGTAAAAATATGTTTATTATATTAGCTAAAAAGGCTGAAAAATAATATATAATCAAAAAAGGAAAGGAGTTTGGACATTATGCCAAAACTAAAAACAAACAAAGCTGCAAAAAAAAGATATAGTTATACAGCTACAAACAAAGTAAAAAGAACGACAGCAAATAGAAGACACTTATTAGCAAATAGAACAACAAAACAAAAGAGACAATTAAGAGCACAAACAGCTTATGCTGATAAAACTTGTGAAGCAGGAATTAAAAGATTATTACCATATGGAAATTAGAGTATAGAATGAAAGATAGGAGGAAATAAAATGGCAAGAGTAAAAAGTGCAATTATCACACGAAAAAAACATAAAAAAGTCTTAAAACAAGCAAAAGGATACTATGGCGCAAAACACTATAGATTTAGAATGGCTAGACAAGCTGTTATGAAATCAGGAGTTTATTCATATGTTGGAAGAAAAGATAAAAAAAGTAACTTCAGAAAATTATGGATAACAAGAATTAATGCAGCTGCTAGAATGAATGGATTAACATATAGCAAATTAATTTCAGGATTAAAGAAAGCTAATGTAAACATTAATAGAAAAATGTTAGCAGAAATCGCTGTTACAGATGCTGCTGCATTTGCTAAAATTGCAGACATTGCAAAAAAAGCATAAATATAATTAATATAAAAAGCCAATTGAGATATAATCAATTGGCTTTTATAGAATAGGAGAAAATAATGAGAATTGGAATTGATATTGATGGAGTATTAACAAATCTTGAAGAATGTGTGTTAGCATATGCTAGCAAATACTGCTACGAGCACAAACTAAACATATCTATAAATCCAAAACTAATGGAAGAAGAAGCCTTTGGCTTCACAGCAAATCAGACCACAGAATTTTGGAATGAATATTTATTAACTTACGTGGTAAATACCAAAGCAAGACAATTTGCACCAGAAATAATAAAAAAACTAAAAGAAGAAGGCAACGAAATCTACATAATAACCGCAAGAAACGAATATGGATTACCAGAACATGCAGGCAAAATGCAAGATTTAACAAAAAAATGGCTAAAAGAAAATGACATAATATATGACCAAATAATATTTTCAAAAAATAGCAAACTTCAAAATATTGAAGAGAATAAAATAGATATTATGATAGAAGATAATCCTAATAATGTATTAGAACTATCTTCTATAATTCCAATGCTATGCTATCATTCAGAATATAACGCAGAAGTAACAGGTGATAAAATTACAAGAGTATATAGTTGGTATGATATTTACGAAAAGATAGAAAGCATGAAAACAAAAAGGAGAAGTATATGAGAATTAGAAGAAGAAAATGGACAGAGCAGGAGCTAAAAGAGTGTGCGTTTTATGTTGATGTACCACAGGAGTATAAGGGAAAATGGGAGGATGTTTTTGAAAGGAAACAGCCAATATGTCTTGAGTTAGGGTGTGGAAAAGGAAATTTTATTGCTAATTTGGCGGTTAGGAATCCACAATTTAATTTTATTGCAGTGGATTTGATTGATACAATGCTTGGTTTTGCAAAAAGAAATATCGAAGAAGTGTATGAAAATGCGAATAAATCTGTTGATAATGTTATTATTACAAGGTGTGATATAGAAAGAATTTTAACTATGCTAGATAGTAATGATGTTGTGGAAAGGATTTATATTAATTTTTGTAATCCATGGCCAAGGGGTAAACATAAAAAGAAAAGATTGACGCATGTAAATCAATTAGAAAAGTATAAAGTGTTCTTAAAAAAGGGTGGAGAGATATTTTTTAAAACAGATGATGATATGTTATTTTATGAAAGTTTAAACTATTTCAAGGAATCTGGATTTACAATAATTGCCAAAACTGAGGATTTACACAGCAAACCTATTTTTGAAGAGAACATTGTAACTGAGCATGAGAGTATGTTTACGGAGCAAGGAATTAATATAAAAGCATGTATTGCTAAATGGTCAAACTGAATAACATAAATAATAAATATAAAAGTAATATAAAAAATCGACATAATTTTTGTGAACAGAGTGTGAATAAAATGTTAAAAATAATCCACTAAAATAAGTTATTCACAAAGTTATCCACATTATCCACATTTTTAAAATTAGAAAAGAAAAATAAAAAGTAACTACTCCAGAATAACATAAAATAGAAAACAAACATACAATATAATATATAATTATTTTATGTATATTAATAAGGGGTTGTAATAAATGGAATTAGTAAAAAAATTAAATAATATATTTAAAACGAAATTATTTAGAGACGGCTATGATATAAGTTATGTTCAAGCAAAAGAAATTATTAAAGCAAATATAACAGCTGTGCTTATAGATGTAAGAAGTATACAGGAACATGAGGAATACCATTTAGATGGAGACATTTGCATACCTTTATATGAATTGCAAATGCAAATAGGAAAAAAGATAGAAAATAAAGAAACAATAATAATAGTATATTGCCAAAGTGGAACAAGAAGCAAAAAAGCAGTTAATATACTTTCAAAAATGGGTTATAAAAATGTGTACAACATTAAGGGAGGAATTGAAGAAATATAATTTTTTTTCAAAAAATGGTTGTAAAAAAGTAATTTATTGATATAATACTAATGTAAAAAATTACGAAAGTCGTAAAAATAAGACAATCGCAAAATAATAAAATTATAAAATCACAATATAGGGGGAATTTTGTCATGTTAAAGAAAGTAGCAATTTTAGCAAATGGTGGAGACGTATCAGGATTCAATGCGGTTATTCGTTCTATCGTAAAAACAGCAGAACAAAATAATGTGGAATGCTATGGCTTTATAGAAGGTTATAAGGGATTATTAGAAAATAATTATATAAGACTAGATACATTCAATACTGCATCAGGAATTCTTCATAAAGGAGGATCTATAATTGGATCTTCAACCAATTCAAATGTATTTAACTATAAGGTTGAAGAGAATGGACAAGTAGTTTATAAAGACTTATCTGACAAGTGTGTACAAAATGTAAAAGATGATGGCTTTGATTGTGTATTCACATTAGGTGGAGACGGTACACAAAAATCTGCAAGAGATTTTTCACTAAAAGGTATAAATGTAATAGGAGTACCAAAAACAATAGATAATGATGTTGCATGTACAGAAATTACATTTGGATATAATACTGCTGTATCTGTTGCTGCAGAAGCTATAGATAGACTTCACACAACAGGAGAAACACATCATAGAATAATGGTATTAGAGGTTATGGGAAGATATGCAGGATGGATAGCTTTAGAGTCTGCAATAGCAGGTGGAGCAGATGTTGCATTAATACCAGAAATACCATATGATATAAATAAAGCTGCAGAAAAAATAAAAGATAGAGAAAGAAAAGGAAAAAGATTTAGCGTAGTAGTAGTAGCAGAAGGAGCAGCACCTAAAGGTGGAGAAATTACAGTAGAAGGAACAAGAGATAATGGTGCAGGAGTAGACAATACAAAACTAGGAGGAGTAGGACCAAGAGTTGCAAAAGAGTTAGAAAAATTAACTGGACTTGAAGCTAGAAATACTACACTAGGTTATATGCAAAGAGGAGGAACACCAACAGCATTTGATAGAGTGTTATCTACTAAATATGGTGCAAAAGCAATGGAATTAGCTTTAGAAGGTAAATTTGGAACATTAGCAGTAATTAAAGATGGAAAATTAGATTCAGTTTCACTAGAAGATGTTGTAGGACAAAACAAAGTAATTGGAGCAGTTTCAGGAAATACTCAAGAAAGTAATATTAGAAAAGTAACTATGGACCATGATTTAGTAAAAACTGCAAGAGACATAGGAATTTGTTTAGGAGATTAAAATAAGTTATAGGATTAATATTAATAATAATTGATGCATATATTATAGCAAGTTAAATAAAAAGAAAGGGGAAATTTTTGTGGAAGAAAACCAAGAAACAAAAACAGTTGATACAGAAGAACTAAAAAAAGAAACAGTTAATACGGTAAATCAAGTTAAAGATACAATAAAAAATGCAGACATAAAAAAAGATGCTAAAGAAGCAAAGAATTTTGTATCTGAAATGGTTAAAGAGCCTATTGAAACAATTAAAAACATTGCAACAGACAGTAATAATAAACATTTTAAAACAGCTATAGTATTATCTATAGTGTGGATGGCAATAATACTAATAAAAACATTAATAAATACGACATGGTATTCAAGATTTGCTTTTAAAATAATATTAGGTATTGTAAAATCAGTAGTTGCACCAGTAATTGGAATAATTGTATTAGCTACAATTGTTTACTTAATGAATAGAAAATCTAAAAAGTCTTTAGTAACAAATATAACAGCAATTACAGTTGCAAGAATACCAAGGATTATATCTGCAATAGTGGGCTTACTTACTATAATATCTGCCAATGCATCAAGACTAACATCACCATTTTCAAGTTTATGTACAGTAATTTCAACAGTTCTTACATACTTTGCCATAAAAGAATTATATGGTGAGGAAGATAATTCAAAATTCTTGAAAACATTTATATTAGTTGAAGCTATATATTATGTATGCTATATATTAATAGGATTTTTAGGAATATATATTTAATAGAGATACTATAACTAATAACAAAAATTACAATTTTCAAAATGTATAAAATAAACATTTTGAATAATTGTAATTTTTTATTGTTTTTTAGTATAATTTATAGTAAAATAATAATATTACAAGAAAAAGGTGTGATATAATGATAAATTTTAAAAAAGAAATAGCAAATCAAATTAGCAATATAACGAATGCACAGATAGAAGAAGAATATATAGAAAAACCGAAAGATAATACAATGGGAGATTATGCATTCCCATGCTTTAGATTAGCTAAAGAATTAAAAAAAGCACCACAAATTATAGCACAGGAAATAAAAGATAAAATAGATATAAATAATACCAACATCGAAAAAATAGAAATAGTAGGTGGCTACATAAATTTCTACATAAAAAAAGAAAAAATAGTAAAAACTGTTATTGACGAAATAAATCTAAAAAAGGAAGAATATGGAACAACTAACATAGGAAACAATCAAAACATTGTAATAGACTATTCGGCACCCAATATTGCAAAACCATTCCATATAGGTCATTTGCGTTCAACCGTAATAGGAGGAGCTTTGTATAATATATATAAATTCTTAGGTTATAACACCATAGGAATTAATCATTTAGGAGATTATGGAACACAATTTGGAAAGTTAATAGAAGGCTATAAAAGATGGCACCAAGAATATGATATAGAAAATAATGCAATTGAGGAATTAACAAAAATATATGTAAGAATAAATGAACTATGCAAACAAGATGAACAAGTTCTAAATGAATGTAGAAACAATTTCAAAAAACTAGAAGATGGGGACGAATATTGCAAAGAAATTTGGAAAAAGTTTAGAGAATTAAGCTTAAAAGAATTTAACAGAATTTATGATATGCTGGGAAGTAAATTTGATTCATTAAATGGAGAAGCATTTTATTCTGATAAAATGCAAGAAGTTATAGATATATTACAAAAAAGTGGAAAACTAGAAATATCTGAAGGAGCAAAAATTATAAATTTAGAAGAAAAAAATATGGCACCTTGCATTATAGAAAAAACAAATGGATCTAGCACATATGCAACAAGGGATTTAGCAGCAATTTTATATAGGGCAAGAACATACGATTTTTCAAAAGCTATATATGTTACATCATATGAACAAACCTTACATTTTAAGCAAATTTTTGAAGTAGCAAAACTTCTAGGCTTAGACGAAAAATATACTAATAACTTAATACATGTACCATTCGGAATGGTATTATTAAAAACTGGAAAAATGTCAACAAGAGAAGGAAATGTTATAAAGCTAGATGATTTACTAAACGAAGCAATAGCTAGAGCAAAGAAAATTGTAGAAGACAAAAATCCAAATTTGTCAGAAGAAGAAAAAAGTGAAATAGCAAAAAAAGTAGGAATAGGTGCAGTTATTTTTAATGATCTAGCAAATAGCAGAATAAAAGACGAAATATTTGAATGGGATTCGGTACTAAATTTTAACGGTGAAACAGGTCCATATATACAATACACATATGTAAGAACAAATAGTATATTGAAAAAAGCAGGATATGTACCAGATGCTGAAAATATTGATATAGAAAATTTATTAGATAATAATTCTATAGAAGTATTTAAATTAATATATGAATATACAAACACTGTAACAATAGCAGCAGATAAAAACGAACCATCAATTTTGTCAAGGTATTTAATAAATCTATCAAGTGCATTTAGCAATTTCTACAACAACAACAAAATTATGGTAGAAGATAAAAAAATACAAGATGCTCGTATTTACTTAACATATGCAGTAAATATAGTATTAAAATCAGGAGCAAAATTATTAGGAATGGAAATGCCAGATAAAATGTAACAAAATGCGAAGGAGGAAATATATATGAGTAAAGGAAAAAGAGCAAAAGAAAATGAAAAACAAAAGTCGGCATGGAAAATAGTTAAAAAGATTTTATTAATATTATTCATTATAATAATAATATTAGTTGGAGTTGCAGCTGGAGCTGGATATTGGTATGTAAACAATAAATTAGGAAAATTGAACTATGTAAATATAGACAAAAGCGAAATAGAAATATCAAAAGGTGTAGCAGAGCAATTAAAAGGATATAGAACAATAGCCTTATTTGGAGTAGATAGTAGAGGAGACGAACTTGAAAAAGGTACAAGAAGTGATTGTATAATCTTAGTAACTATTGACGAAAATACAAAGCAAGTTAGATTAACATCTGTATATAGAGATACATATTTAGAAATTACAGGAAGAAGCTTAGACAAAGTAACACATGCATACTCATACGGTGGAGCTACACTTGCAATGAGTACTCTAAATACAAATTTAGATTTAAACATAACAGAATTTGCTACAGTAAATTTTGATTCTGTTGCAGAAATTATAAATAGCGTAGGTGGAGTAAGCATTAATATAACAAATGATGAATTAAAATATATTAATAGCTATATAGATGAAACATCAAGTGTAACAGGAATAAAATCATCTCATCTTACAAAAGCAGGAACACAGAACTTAGATGGAGTTCAAGCAGTTGCATATGGAAGGATACGTTATACTGCAGGTGGAGATTATAAAAGAACAGAAAGAATGAGAACAGTATTAACGAAAGTAATGGAAAAAGCTAAAAAATTGGGAATAGGACAATTAAACAAATTAGCAGATACATTATTACCAAAAATATATACAAATATTTCGTCAGGCGAAATATTATCATTGCTACCACAACTTGCATCATATTCAATAACAAATAGTGAAGGATGGCCATATGAAACAAAAGGTGCAACAATAGGAGGAGTTTGGTATGGACCACCAGTAACTCTAGAATCTAATGTAAAAGCGTTACACGAACAAGTATATGGACAATCAGATTATGAACCATCACAAAAAGTAAAAGAAATTAGCGATAAAATTATCAAAAAAACTGGTTACAAATAAATCTTAAATGACAAAATTGCAAAATATGTTGAAAAATATATTCTTATGTTATATAATATAAAAAGAGGGGAAATATGCAATGACATTAATGTAGGGGGGAAATATAGTGAACATAGGAGAACCTAATATATTAGTAACTGATGAAAACATTATAGATAATAACATAAAAAATAAAAGTATATCACTTAGAGATTCATTTAGTATAACAACTAAAAGAGTTATAGATATAATGTCTGGAATAGTAGGAATAATATTATTAATACCAATTACGATATTTGTTGTAGTGTGTAATATATTTTCAAAAGAAAATGGTCCAATATTCTTTAAGCAAAAAAGAATAGGCAAAGATGGAAAAGTATTTACAATGTACAAATATAGAACTATGGTAGTAAATGCAGAAGAAATTTTACAAAAACATATTGCAGAACAAACAGACATAGGTAAGGAATATATAAAAAATAAAAAAATAAAAAATGATCCAAGAATAACAAAAATAGGTAAATTCTTAAGAGCTACCAGCTTAGACGAATTTCCACAATTCATAAATGTAATAAAAGGCGAAATGAGTTTAGTGGGACCTCGTCCATACTTACCTAGAGAAAAAGAAGAAATGGGAGATTATTATAACTACATTATTCAAATAAAACCAGGAGTAACAGGTCCTTGGCAAGTTGCAGGAAGAAATAATTTAAAATTTGTAGATAGATTAGAATTAGACAAAGAATATTGCAATAATAGAGGAAATAAAAGAGATTTAATGATTATACTAAGAACTATAAAAAAAGTAGTAAAAAAAGAAGGCGCAATGTAATACATAAATAAAGGATTATGAAAAAATTAATCCTTTATTTTTTTTACCTTTTACATTGAATTATGTAGTATTAAATGATATAATTTGAGACATATTATACAGGGAGGAAAATACATGAAAATTTTAATTACAGGTGCAAATGGAATGTTAGCAAAAGCCGTAAAACAAGAATTAAGTGAAAATGAGTTAATTTGCACAGATGTATCTGATTTAGACATTACAGATATGGATGCTGTAAGAGAAACTGTAAATAAATTAAAACCACAATACATTATAAACTGTGCTGCATATACAGCTGTAGATAAAGCAGAAGAACAAGTAGAAACAGCAAGAAAAATTAATAAAATAGGACCTAAAAACCTAGCTATAGCAGCAAAAGAAGCAGACAGTATTTTAATACACATAAGCACAGATTATGTATTTGGAGGAGATAAAAACACAAATGAAACATATGAAGAAGAAGAAATAAAAAATCCACATACGATATATGGAATTACCAAACTAGAAGGAGAAGAAGAAATTAAAAATAACTGTGCCAAATACTACATATTTCGTACAGCATGGTTATATGGAGAAGGAAACAATTTTGTTAGAACAATGCTAAAATTAGGAAAAGAAAAAGAACAAGTCGAAGTTGTATCAGATCAACATGGAAGTCCAACATATGCTGTAGACTTAGCAAGTATTATTCACCAAGCAATAAAAAAACAAATACCATATGGAATATATCATGCTACAAATCAAGGTTATACAACATGGTACGAATTTACAAAAAAAATATTTGAAATAGCTAATATAGAATGCAAAGTTGTTCCAGTTACAAGTGAGCAATTTGTAAGACCAGCAAAAAGACCAAAAAACTCAAAATTATCCAAAGAAAAATTATTAAAGGAGAACGTAAATATACCAACTTATGAAGATGCATTAAAAAGATATTTAAAACAAGAATTAGTTTAACCAATATTGAGAGGTGTTTTTAATTTGAAAAAAAGAAAAGGAATTATTTTAGCAGGTGGAAGTGCAACAAGACTATATCCATTAACACTTGCAATATCAAAACAAATTATGCCAGTGTATGATAAGCCAATGATATATTATCCACTATCTATATTAATGGAAGCAGAAATTCGAGAAGTACTTATTATATCAACACCAAGAGATATGGAAATATTTAAGAATCTTTTAGGAGATGGAAAGCAATGGGGAATGCATTTTGAATATAAAGTGCAAGAAAAACCAAGAGGACTAGCAGATGCCTTTATAATAGGTGAAGAATTTATAGGTGAAGATAATGTTGCAATGATATTAGGTGATAATATTTTCTATGGTAACAACTTATATCAATTATTAAAAAATGCGAATGAAAGAGAAAATGAAGCAACAATTTTTGGATATTTCGTAAAAGATCCAAAAGCTTATGGAGTTGTTGAAATAGATAAACAAGGAAATGCAATTTCCATTGAAGAAAAGCCTCAAAAGCCAAAATCACATTATGCAGTTCCAGGACTATATTTTTACACAAATGATGTAATAGATATTGCAAAAAATGTAAAACCATCTGCAAGAGGAGAACTAGAAATTTCAGATATAAACGAAGAATATATGAAACGCGGAAAATTAAAAGTAGAAAAATTAGGTCAAGCTATGACTTGGTTTGATGCAGGTACACATGATTCTTTAATTGAAACAGCAAGTTTTATACAAACAATAGAAAAAAGGCAGGGAATGCTTGTAGGTTGTCCAGAAGAAATTGCCTTTAGAAAAGAGTGGATAACAGCAGAAGAATTATTAAAACAAGCTGATATATTTAATAAAACCGATTATGGAAAATATTTAAAAGATTTAGCAGAAAACATTATAAAAGGAGAATAAGCTATAATGAGTAAATTTGAAAAAATAAACACATCTATTAGTGATTTATATATAATTATCCCAAAAGTGTTTGAAGATGCAAGAGGATATTTTATGGAAACTTATAGCAAAAAGGAATTTGAAGAAATAGGATTAAACTATGATTTTGTACAAGATAATCAGTCAAAATCTAAAAAAGGAGTCCTAAGGGGATTACATTTTCAAAAAGAAAATACTCAGGCAAAGTTAGTTAGAGTAATAAAAGGTGAAGTATTTGATGTTGCGGTAGATTTGCGTCCAAATAGTGAAACTTTTGGTAAATGGGAAGGGGTTATTCTTTCAGAAGAAAATAAAAAAATGTTCATGATACCAAGAGGATTTGCACATGGGTTTTTAGTGTTATCAGAAGAAGCGGAATTTACATATAAATGTGACGACATATATAATCATGAAGCGGAAAGTGGACTAATATGGAATGATGCAGATATAGGAATAATATGGCCATTAGAAAATATAAAAAAGGAAGAATTAATAACCTCTGAAAAAGATATGAAATTACCAACATTAAAAGAGTTATTGAAAGGTGAAATTTTTAAAAATTTAAACTAAGAAGGGAATGAAATAAAATGCAAAATAACATCTTAGTAACTGGAGCAGCAGGATTTATAGGCTCTAATTTTGTAGAAATGTTTACAAAAAAATATCCAGAATATAATATAATTGTACTAGACAAATTAACTTATGCAGGTAATATGCAAAATCTAAATAATGTTATAAATAAAATAACATTTATACAAGGAGATATTTGCGATTACGAATTAGTAAAAAGTTTATTTGAAAAATACAACATAAACGGTGTAATACATTTTGCAGCAGAATCACATGTAGATAATAGCATATTAAATCCATTCATATTTACACATACCAACATAATAGGAACACATACATTACTAGAAGTTGCAAGACAAATTTGGGGAGAAGGAAGTAAAAATAAATTTGTACACATCTCAACAGACGAAGTATATGGAACTTTAGGAGAAGAAGGCTATTTTACAGAAACTACACCAATTAATCCAAACAGTCCATATTCAGCTTCTAAAGCAAGTTCAGACCTAATTGCAAGAGCATATTACGAAACTTACAAAATAAATGTGACAATTACCAATTGCTCTAATAATTATGGTCCGCATCAACATGAAGAAAAACTAATACCTCATACAATAAAACTTGCAATGGAAAATAAAAAAATACCTGTATATGGAACAGGTAAAAACATAAGAGACTGGCTATATGTGCAAGACCACTGCGAAGCAATAGATTTAGTATTTCATAATGGAAAAGCTGGAGAAAGGTATAATATTGGAGGAAATGGAGAAAAAAGAAATATAGAGATTGTTAAATTAATTTTAAAACAACTTGGAAAGCCAGACGACTTAATTGAATTTGTAGAAGATAGAAAAGGACATGACTATCGTTATGCAATAGACTGGACAAAAATAAATAGAGAGTTAGGTTGGGAACCTAGAACAAATTTTGAACAAGGAATTATAAACACGATAAATTGGTATGTAGAGAATTTTAAATAGAAAAATATGAGAGAGGTAAAACAATGGAAGATAATGAGAAACTAGCGAAACAAGAGAAACATAAGGCAAAGAGATATGTGGAAAAAAATAAAAAGGGCTGGAAAATATTTAAAGCTATAATAGCAGTTATAATTGTTGTTGTATTAGGACTTGGTGTTGGAGCAGGAGCTTTTGTTGGGCTAAAATTAGCGAAAATTAAGTTTCAGGGGCTAGACGAAAATAATTTAGCAATAAATGAGGATTTATACTCAGAAGTACAAGGATTAACACAAGAAGAATATAATGATGTAATAAATATATTATTTTTAGGCTCTGATTCAAAAGATATGAATAATACATATGCCGGAAATAGTGATGCTATTATGATTATTTCAGTTAATCCTAAGTTTAAAAGCTTGAAATTAATTAGTATTCCTCGTGATACAGCAGCATATATAGACGGCGAAAAAAATAGATATAAAATTAATGCAGCATTTGCTAGAGGTAAAGAACAGTTAGCAATAAAAACAATAAATCAAACTTTTGATCTAAACCTAAGAGAATATATAACTGTAAACATTTCAGCAATGTATGATATAATAAACGAATTAGGTGGATTAGAGTTAGACATCACATATGATGAAATGAAATGGATTAATGAATATGTAGATATGTTTTATGAATTTTCAGGTAAACCATCTAAAAAAGTTACTGATTATGGGAAAGTTACCCTAACAGGTGAGCAAGTAGCGGCACATGTTAAAGAAAGAATGGCTGGTTCGTCAAGCAAAACACAGAGTCATGGAGATTATGGAAGAACAGTAAGACAAAGAGAAGTATTAACTGCTTTAATAAATAAAATTGCAAGTAAGAGTATGGGAGAAATATCGAAAATAGTCGATATGATATTATCAGAAGTAACAACTAATATTGATGTTGCAAAATATATGGCAATGCTACCAGAATTTATTGCAAACAAGGATGAATATATGCTCAATATGAAATCAGTAATGTTACCAGCATTAGACTATAGTAATGAAATTTTTGAAAGAGGAGCATATTTATATATAACAGATACTGAAAAAGCCAAGAGAGATTTTATACATTATATGTATGAAATATAAGCAGTACATGTTTCGAATTAAATATTAATAGTATATAATATAGCAAAATAATGAATAAAAAGAGAGGAGAGTGGCCATGAGAAAATATTTTGGAACAGATGGAATTAGAAGAATTGCTAATACAGAACTTACACCAGAGTTAGTATATAAAGTAGCTAAAGCAGGTGCATATGTATTGTCGAAACATACCAACCACACACCAACAATATTAATAGGAAGAGATACAAGAATATCTGGCACGCTAATAGAAAGTGCAATGACAGCAGGTTTCCTAAGTTATGGTGCAAATGTAAAATTGTTAGGTGTAATACCAACTCCAGGAGTAGCATATTTAACAAAAAAATTAAATGCAGATGCAAGTGTAGTTATATCAGCTTCACACAATACATATGAATTCAATGGAGTTAAATATTTTAGTAATAAAGGAACAAAAATAGACGATTCCATTGAAGAAGAAATAGAAGAAGTAATGGAATCAGATAAAATGATAGAGTTAAATGCACCACATGATAAAATAGGTGTATCAGAAGTAAGAGAAGATTTAATAGAAGAATATGTAGATTTCCTTGTAAATAACTTTGAAGAAGAAATAAAACAGTACAATAGACTGGATTTTATAGTAGGAATAGATACTGCAAATGGAGCAACATATAAAATTGCAAAAAAAGTATTTACAAAATTAAAAATTAATTATACAATAATCAATAATGAACCAAATGGAATCAACATTAATCATAATTGTGGTTCTACACACATAGAACAAATAAGGGAATATGTAATAAACAACAAATTAAGCTTAGGAATTGCGTATGATGGGGATGGAGACAGATGTCTTGCTATCGATGAAAAAGGTAATTTAATAGATGGTGATATTTGCCTTGCAGTAATATCAAAATATTTAAAAGAAAAAAATAATTTAAGGCAAAATACATTGGTAGCAACAGTAATGAGCAATTTAGGACTAAACAAATATTGCACAGAAAATAACATCACATTAAAGCAAACCAAAGTGGGAGATAGATATGTTCTAGAAGAAATGCTTAAGAATGGATATAATTTAGGTGGAGAACAATCAGGACATATAATTATGCTAGACTATAACCCAACAGGAGATGGTATCCTAACATCTTTGATGCTAATAAAAATTTTGCTAGAAAAAAATATATCAGCATCAGATATTCGTAGAATAATAAATATATATCCACAAGTATTAGTTAATGCAAAAGTTTCCCAAGAGAAAAAATATGATTATGATAAAATATCAGAAATAAAACAAGCAATAGAAAAATTAGAGCAACAATTCTCGGGAAATGGTAGAGTACTTATTAGAACATCTGGAACAGAACCACTAATAAGAGTTATGATTGAAGGAGAAGACCAAGAATACATTACAAAAAAAGCAAATGAAATAGCAGAGCTAATAACAGAAAAACTAAAGTAAAAAATATTATAGGAGGGATTAAAATGTTTTTTATCGACACATCTAGTCCAGTAGTAGTGCTAATAGCATTGGGACTAACACTAGCATTAATTTATATAGGAAAGGAAGCAAAAAATGCATATGTACCACTTGTATCATTAATAGCATTTTTAGCAGTATTAGTTATACATGTAGTACAATATACAGTATTAAATGCATATTCAGCATATGCTGAAGTAATAGGAAAATGCTTAACAGTAGACTTTATCATGATATTTATAGCATATATGTCATATTTGTGGGTAGACGACATTGAAACAAAAGAAAAGAAAAAGAAAAGCATTGACAACAGTTTAGACTGGTTTTGGAAAAATGTATAGTGTCCAAATAGGGACGGTTCTTTTTTGGACATTTTGTAAAAGGTAATATTGTAAATATTACCTTTTTGTGTTATTATAGGTGTAACTTATTTGAAAGGGATGTGAAAATATGAATAAATTCTATATAACTACACCAATTTATTATCCAAGCGGAAAATTTCATATAGGAACAGCATATACTACAGTACTTGCAAATACAATAAAAAAATATAAGCAAGCAAGAGGTTATGATGCATATTTATTAACTGGTTTGGACGAGCATGGGCAAAAAATACAAGATATAGCAAAGGAAAAAGGAAAAACCACAAGTGAATATGTGGAAAATATGGCGAAAGAATCAGAAGCATTATGGAAGAAAATGAATATAGAGTATAATGATTTCATTAGAACAACACAGCCAAGACACGAAAAAATAGTAGAAGAAATATTTGATAGATTAATGGAAAAAGGAGATATATACAAAGGAGAATATGAAGGCTGGTACTGTAAACCATGTGAAACATACTTTACGCAAACTCAACTAGTAGATGGAAAATGTCCAGACTGTGGAAGAAGCGTACAAAGAATGAAAGAAGAAGCATATTTCTTTAATATGAAAAAATATGCTGATAGATTAATAAAATTCTATGAAGAAAATCCAGACTTCATTCAACCAGAGTCTAGAAGAAATGAACTATTTAATAACTTCCTAAAACCAGGATTAGAGGACTTATGTGTTACACGTACTTCATTTGATTGGGGAATTAAAGTAAGAAAAGATCCAAAACATGTTATATATGTGTGGTTAGATGCTTTAACAAACTATATAACAGCACTAGGATATTTGTCAGAAGATGAAACACTATTTAAAAAATATTGGCCAGCAGATTTGCAAATTGTTGGAAAAGATATAATAAGATTTCATGGAATATATTGGCCAATATTCTTGATGGCATTAGATTTACCATTACCTAAAAAAATATACGCACATGGGTTTATTATGATGAGAGATGGAAAAATGTCAAAATCTAAGGGAAATGTTATTTATCCAGAAACACTAGTAGATAGATATGGATTAGATGCCACAAAATATTTCTTAATGAGAGAATTCCCATATGGACAAGATGCAATATTTACACCAGAAGGTTTTGTAGAAAGATTTAATTTTGACTTATGCAATGACTTAGGTAACTTACTAAATAGAACAATAGGAATGATAAATAAATATTTTGATGGAAATATACCAGCATATTGTGTAGAAAATGAAGTAGACAAAGAACTAGAAGATTATACAACTAACACAATATCAAAAATAGAAGAAGAAATGGACAACATTCATATAGGCAATGCTATAACAGACATCTGGTCAATTATATCTAGAACTAATAAATACATTGATGAAACATCAGCTTGGACGTTAGCAAAACAAGGTGAAACTAAAAAATTAGAAGCAGTTATGTACCATCTAGTAGAAAATTTGAGAAAAATAGCAATATTAATAAGACCACTAATGGAAGATACATCTGATAAAATGTTTTATCAACTAGGAATAAAAAGCGAAGAACTAAAAAAATGGGATACTCTAAAGCAAAATGATTTAATACCATCAGGTACAAAGGTAATAAATAAGGGAGAACCATTATTCATGAGGCTTGACATGGAAGAAGAAGTAGAATATATGAAACAAAAAATGAAGGGATAAAATATGGGAAAGATATTTGTAATAGAAGGAACAGATGGCAGTGGAAAACAAACACAAGTGCAAAAATTACAAGAAAGATTTGATAAAGAAGGAATAAATTATAAAAAGATAAGTTTTCCAAATTACGATAGTCCAACAAGCACCTTAGTAAAAATGTATTTGGCTGGGGAATTTGGAGAAAATGCGCAGGAAATTAGTCCGTATATAGCATCAACCTTTTATGCAGTAGATAGATATGGAACATATCAAAAAGAATTAAAAGAGTATTATGAAAATGGTGGAATAATTATAGCAGATAGATATACAACTGCTAATATGGTACATCAAGCAGGAAAAATAAAAGATGATGCAGAAAGAGAAAAGTTTTTAGAGTGGCTTTGCGATTTTGAATTTGGATTATATAAATTGCCAAAGCCAACTAAAGCATTTTTTCTTAATATGCCACCAGAATATGCGTTAAAACTAATTGAAAATAGAGAAAATAAAATAACGCATGAGCAAAAGAAAGATATTCATGAAAAAGATAAAAACCATATTCAAAATAGTTATGAGGCAGCATGTAAAATAGTAGATAAATATAATTGGTATGATGTAAAGTGTGTTAAAGACGGTAATATTAGAAGTGTAGAGGATATTCATGAAGAAATATATCAGGAAATTATAAAATACATTTAATCAATTGTAGAAAAGAGGCATGAAATGAAAATACGGTTTTTTTGGAGGAAGTTTTAATCCTATCACAGTAGCACATATAAGACTAGCAAGAAAGGCGATAAAATATGCAAAACTAGATAAAGTAGTATTTGTGCCTGTTGGAAATAAATATAAAAAGCCTGATTTAGCAGATGAAAAAATAAGATATAATATGATAAAGCTTATAACTGATAAATATAAGAAAATTGAAGTATCAGACATAGAATTGAATTCTAGTAAATCATTAATGCCGATAGAAATATTTGATGTGATAAAAAATATGTATCCAAAAGATGAAGTATTTTTTATTATGGGAGCGGATAATTTATATAAGATAACAGAAGAATTGCAAAATAAATACAATTATATAATATTTGAAAGAAAAGACTGTGCAATAAGTGAGGAAATAAAAGCAAAAGCGAATTTCACTATAATAAGTAATAAAAAATATGCCCATATTAGCGCAACAGATGTACGAACAAGGATAAGGCAGAGAAATCTGAATAATTAATTTATATTATAAAACAGAAGAAGTTGTATATAATGAGAGTATTCAAAAATAATAAAATTTTTTCTATACTATAAATAGTATAGAAAAAGAAGTGTATATATGTAAATTTCGCTTTGAATTTAGTAAGTTCAAGGCGATTATTTTTTTATTCAAAAGCAATTTGTTTAGGATATTTTCTTAGTTTTATTCTATATATGTCTCAAAATTAATATAAGATTACCGTATACATTACATAATATTCTGACATACTATATTTGTAAAACATATATGGGAGTAGTGTTTTTATATATTCGGAAAGTCCCAAAGGAAATATTATGCAACCACTTGACAATAGATTATCTTTACTGTAAAATGATAAAAGAACACAAGAAGAAAAG
>CANRPR010000024.1 GCA_947632535.1 uncultured Clostridia bacterium
AATTTTACATACAAAAATTCCAGCGATTTCTCACTGGAATTTTTGCTTTCGGGGTTCTATTCTAGGACACCCTCTTTACATTTATTAATACAAGTCTTTCGCCTCTTGCTCGGTTAATAAATTCTGACTTATACTATAATCTATTTGTTTTTTTCTTTCTTCAATATTATCAAGTCCCTTAATGTGATTTACTAATTCTAATTTTGCATCAGTTATTTCTCCATCTTCAAACAGATACGAAGAAACTACTTTATATATTCCAAACAATACTGCCAAAATTACTATTATAGAAATAGCTATTATAATATATTTTTTATTCATTAGAATTCCTTCTTTCTTTCATTTGTTCTAAACTATAATTCAATTTATTTACAATATGCATATTATAAAAATGAAAAACAATAACTAATATAGCATATATAAAAATATAACCTAACCAATTCATAATACAATTATTAACAAAAATATCTAATATATTTTTATACACTTTAAAATGATATAAAATAATTATTTCAGTTAAAGACAAAGCAATATTAAAAATCAAATATCCTACTATACCGTATAAAATTAAATAAAAAAATCTTTTCATTACAAGTTCCTACTTTCTAAATAATTTAAAACATTTCGTAATCGTCTACGAGACACCTTCTCCTCTGTCCCATCACACATTCGTACAATTATTTTTCCAGTTTGCTTTGCATCAAAACTCTTAACATAATTAATATTTACAATGCATCTCTTTGAAATCCTAATGAAATCTTTATTATTTTCTAATTCATACAATTTACTTTTTATTCTATAAATACCATTAATTGTTTTACAATAGTTATTTTTATTCTCACTATAAAAAAACATTATATCTTTATACGCAATCACCAAATTTTCATAGTCATTATGTACTATTAACTTGTTATTATAATTCCTTACATATGCAACGAAATCGTCAAAATTCATATTGTTACAATTCGAACTTATAACAATTTTTATTTCATTTTCTGGTAAATTCATATCAATTTTTTTCAAAACTTTTATTCTCATTTCATTCTCCACAGTAGGATTATATTTCTTTTTAATAATATTTACAACCATTTATAGACAATCGGTAAAATATAAAGATAAGTGGTAAATTTTTTCCTACTTTGCCACAATATAATCCTTTATTTTCTCAAATTTTGCATCACCAATCCCACTAACATTTTTAATATCGTCAATACTATTAAATCTTCCATTCGACTTTCTATAATCAATAATTTTTAATGCTGTAGACGGTCCTATTCCTGGTAGTTGCTCTAACTGCGTTTGTGTAGCTGTATTAATATTTACCACATCAATTTCACCATTGCCAATGCTAACTTCACCCTCAACAATACCATCCCCTGCTCCACTAGTTATATATTCCTCATTTTCCCCTACCTCATCCTCCACACTTGGTATTACTATCTTCTGACCATCTTGCACAACATATGCCAAATTCACATTATCAATATTTGCATATTCAGTCAAACCTTCAGCCTTTTCAACTATATCTGCAATTCTACTATTTGCATCCGCTTCAATAATTCCTGGACTATTCACTTCTCCCGCTATATGCACAACCACTTTTCCACTTTCTCCTATACTTTGTTCATAATTCACATCGTTCGAAATTTCTACATCAAAATCTGCATCCTCTTCACCTTCATTATATACTTTATATAAATAACATAATATAACTATAACAAATACCAATCCTATAGCAACAATTAAAGCTATTTGTTTTTTTGATAATCCACTCATTCCTATACAACACACTCCTTTCAATTTATATCTTCTTAATTTTTTATAAATAATTTATAATCTATTGAATTTTATCCTTTTTTTATGTAATATATTGCCGAGGTGTTTTTAATGCAAAAAAAGTATAATATCAATTATAGAATATTAATAATATTTACAATTATTTTTAATATATTTTCTTGCTATTCTTTTGCAGACCAAGAGGATAACTCTATTAATATATCTGCCCCTTCTGCCATTTTAATGGACTACAACACTGGAAAAATCATTTATGAAAAAAATGCACATGAAAAAATGTATCCTGCAAGTACAACAAAATTAATGACTGCTATTTTAACATTAGAAAACTGCAATTTAGACGATACAGCTATTGTGAGCCATAATGCCGTATTCTCTATTCCTTCTGGGTATACAAATGCCAATTTACAAGTAGACGAAGAATTAACTATTAATGATTTATTACATGTTCTACTTATTCCATCTGCAAATGATGCTGCCGTTGTACTAGCAGAGCATATTGCTGGTTCTGTAGAAAGCTTTGCCACAATGATGAATACTAGAGCTGTTGAATTAGGTTGCACTGGAACTCATTTTGTCAATCCAAATGGAATTCATAACGAAGACCATTACTCAACAGCGTATGACTTAGCATTAATTGCTAGACATGCTATGAGCTTCGATACAATACGCGAAATAGTAAAAATCACAAAATATACTTTACCTGCATCCAACAAATACGAAAAAACAGATAGAATTTTTACTACTACAAATCATTTAATTTTAAATGAAAAAAACAATAAAGATTATTATGAATATGCTACCGGACTAAAAACTGGATACACCAATGCAGCTAAATATTGTTTAGTTTCCAGTGCAGAAAAAGATAATATGAACTTCATATCCGTTGTTCTTGGTGCTGAAAAAAGTACGCGTTTCTCAGACTCAAAGAACTTATTAAACTATGGATTTTCAAATTATACCATCAAAAATATAGCGACAGCTAATGAAGTATTTAAAGTAATATCACCACAAAATGCTTCAAAAGAATCTCCTAGCCTAAATGTTCTATACGAAAATTCAATCAATGCTTTCATGAAATCTTCTGATGTAGACAAAGACTTACAGCCTATTATAGAATTAGACGAAAATATGAAAGCACCAATTTCAAAAGGAAATGTAATTGGTAAAATATCATATGAAATAGAGGGCATCACTTATGAAAGTAATTTAATAGCAGGTCAAGATATATATCCAGATTCAACTGTTTTGCTAATACTAAAAATTGTTACTGTAATACTTTTACTATTTATTATTGGAAATATATTGTTCACGAAAAAGAACAAAAAGAAAAGAAAGAAACATAAAAAGCATTTTTAAATTAATTCTTTAGATAATGAGAGGAAAACTATACAGTGTTTCCTCTCATTTTAATCTATTTAGTAATCTTCTCCTATTATTATTGTGTAATCTACATCATTATTAGAAGCCTTTTTAGAAGTTGCTCCTACTCCTAAAACTTTTCTAATTTGGTTAGTTATTGTTGATTTTTGCTCTGTTCTATTAATAATTGATGTCTTTGTTGTTGTATTTGTAGTACCTGTTTTTGTTACGCTATATCCTTTTTGTTTTAATTTATCAACTACTTCCTCTAAGTTACTTATTATTCCACTACCATTTAACACTTCTATTTTAATATTCGCATTTTCCGAATTAGTTACACTAGTTCCAGTTTGAGTAATAGTATTATCTACTGTATTATCTAAATTACCTTCCTGTTCAGTTTGTTCAACACTTTCAACAGGTTCTGCTATATTTGTAATTAGCTCTTCTACAATCTCTTTAGTTTTCTTCTTGTCTTGAACATATAGCCAAACTCCATTGCATTTTTTAGATTCACCTGGTAAAGTTCCCGTTTGTAAATTCTCTGAATTAAAATTAACTACATATGGAACATAATCCTTAACAACAGATAAATCCATATTAGTAGTAACATTTTCTTCAGCAATATCTAAAAACTCACCAATTTTAAAAATATTTTGTAATTTTATTGTTTGTTTTAATACAGCTGTAATAAATGCTCTTTGCGTTCTCATTCTTCCTATATCATTATCACCATATTCATCAGGATAACTTGTACCATTATTATTATGTCTAAACCTTACTACCTGCTCTGCTTTTTCACCATCTAGAACTTGTAGACCTGCTTTCAAATTAATATGTAAATCTTGAGTTACATCATCATATTTCATATCAATTGGTACATCAAACTCTACTCCTCCAATTGCATCTACTAATTCTCTCAAAGCTTTTGTATCAACCATAACATAATATTCAATATCTGTTCCTAAAAGATTATTAATAGCTTCTAGTGTTTTTTCAGGATATTTCCCTTGATATAAAGAATTTATTTTATCCCAAGCAGTTGCTTTTTCTTGACTTTTTCCTATAAAAGTATCTCTAGGTATAGATAGTAAAGAAGCTGCTTGAGTTTTTGGATTATATGTAGCAACCATTATTGTATCTGTCAAATTTAGGCTCTCACCCATAACAACAAAACTTATTGCTGGCATATTCTTTAATGTATTTTCATCATGTCCAACCATAACAGATAAAAATCCTTGCATTCCTCCTCCATTTTTATTTGTTCTATAAATTAAATATCCCGCTCCAGATATTATAAATATAAGTAATACAACTATAATAACTTTTAATACTATTTTTACTTTGCTTTTTTTCTTTTCGTTTATTGCTTTCCCATTTATATCATCATTATTCTTACTCTTTTCTTGCTTATTTTTTTCCGCCTTAATATTATTTTTATTGTCATTTTTTACATTACCAATATTATTTCTTCCATTTCTATTATTTCCCAACTGTATCACTCCTACAAATTCACTATACATTTTAGTATATCAAACTTGTACTTAAATATCAATATCATATTTTACTTTTTAATATTTTATTAATATTTATAAAAATACATTTTTTATGTGATTCACTCTCACTTTATTGCTCTTTAAATATACTTCTATTACATCAACTCTTATATTAATATTTTTTATATTCTTTGTATATATAAAATATTCTATAGCTCGATGCAAATGATTTCTTTTATTATAATCTACTGAATCTGACGGATTTCCATATTTATTATTAGTCCTTGTTTTTACTTCGATAAAAACAAGTTCCTCTCCATCTTTCGCAATAATATCTATTTCACCAAATCTGCAATAAAAATTTTTACATACAACCAATAGACCTATTCGAATTAAATATTCACATGCTATATTTTCTCCTCTTCTTCCAATTTCCTTGTTTTGATACATATATTTTCATTAAATTAATAATTCTCCTCCTATTTATTTTACTCTCAGATAGTTATTTCCTGGTAACTGCTTTATATATCCATCTAATTCTAATATTGACAATATCGTATTAATTTCTTGCATACTTATTAAAAGTTTCTGTTTTATTTTCTCTATGTTTATAATTTTGTCAGGCTGTATTAATTCGTATACCTTCCTATATTCTATTGGAATATTATTAATACTATCCATTTTTGAACTTTTCTGTATTATTAATTTATTTATTTCTTTTATGCCTAATTTGTCTAATATTTCTTTTGGCTTCATAACTAGTGTTGCACCTTGTTGTATTAATCTATTTGTACCTATTCCCTTATTACTATTTATATTACTAGGAATACAAAAAACTGGTTTATGCTGCACCTTAGTTAATTTTGCTGTTATACTACTACCGCTCCTATATGCTGCTTCTACAACCAAAGTTCCCATTGCTATACCTGCTATAATTCTATTTCTTTTTGGAAAGTTTAGAGTATTTGGTTCCACATCTGGAGCATATTCACTAATAATACATCCTTCATTGTTCAATATTTCTTTATACAAATCAATATTTTCTTTTGGATATATATTAAAAAAACCACCTCCTAACACTGCTATAGTTCGTCCAATTTCTCTCATTGCCCCATTATGAGCTCCGTGAATCTATTCCCAGAGCTAATCCGCTCACTACACAGACGTCTTGCGCAGACAAATATCTTGCAAATTCAAAAGCTTGATTCTTACCATATTCTGTACAATTTCTAGAACCAACTATTGCTATAATATTATTTTTATTAATTAATTGTAAATTACCTTGAACATATAATTGTTCTGGTGCATCTTTCAGATATCTCAATCTATTGGGATATTCTTTTTGTTTTTTATTTATTATTTTATATTCCATAGACCTCTCTTTCAACTATTCAAACTTATTCCAAAGTTTTTTATCTAAACTTCTATATTGTATAGCTTCTGCAATATGCTCTGGTTTTATATTCTCTACACCTTCTAAGTCAGCAATAGTTCTTGCTACTTTTAAAATTTTATCATGTGCACGAATACTTAAACCTAATTTATCATAAGCCTTTTGCAAAATATATTTCGATTGTTTATCTAATTTACAATATTTTTCTATTAATTGATGGGACATTTGAGAATTTGAATAAAAATGATATTTTTCATATCTTTCAACTTGAATTTTTCTTGCTAGATTAATTCTTTGCTTTATTTGTTTTGATTTTTCAATTAACTTATTTGAACTTAACTCGTCATATTGTATAGAATTTACCTCTATTTGAATATCTATTCTGTCCAAAATTGGACCACTAATTTTTCCTAAATATCTTTGTATATCTTTTTTACTACATATACATTTTCTTTTTAATGAACCATAAAATCCACATGGACACGGATTCATAGATGCAACTAGCATAAAATCACATGGATATGTTATCATAGAATTTAATCTATTTATAGTAATTTTTTTGTCCTCCATAGGTTGCCTTAATAATTCTAAAATATTTTGTTTAAATTCTGCTAATTCATCTAGAAACAAAACCCCATGATGTGCCAAACTAATTTCACCTGGCATTGGACTTCTTCCACCTCCTATTAAAGCCTTTGCCGATATTGAATGATGCGGTGATCTATATGGTCTACTTGTTACAATCGGATTATCTGCTGACAACAATCCAATTATACTATGTATTTTTGTAATTTCTAACATTTCTTGCTTCGTTAAATCTGGTAAAATACCAACGATTCCTTTTGATAAAAGCGTTTTGCCACATCCGGGTTCACCGAATTAGTAAACAGTTGTGCCCACCGTGCAGTAGCTATTTCCAAAGCTCTTTTTGCATTTTCTTGACCTTTTATATCTGAAAAATCCACATATTCCTCATTGTAGTTTTGTGTAATTTCAACTTTATCTGTAGCAATTTCAATAGTTCTGCTTCCATTTAAGTATTCAACTAGCTGTTTTAAATCACTTACTCCTATTATATCTATATTTTGCATAATAGCCGCTTCTTTAGCATTCTCCTTTGGCAATATTAATCGTTTTATTCCTAGTTTCATTGCTTCTATTGCTATTGGTAATACTCCTTTTACTTTATTTAACTTTCCATCTAATGATAATTCACCTATTACTATTGTATCATTCATACTTTGTTTTTTTATATATCCTGTATCCATTAAAATTCCAACAGCTATTGGTAAATCAAATAATACTCCCTCCTTTCTTATATCCGCTGGTGCCAAATTTATTACTATTTTTCTACTCTGAAATTCATATCCAATATTTCTTATTGCTGTTTTTACTCTTTCCTTGGATTCTTTTACACTTGCATTAGGTAAACCGCACTATATCCCAATATGGCATACCTGAAGAAATATCTACTTGTACATGAATTAAACAACCTTCTATACCTTGTAGAGTCATTGTTTTTATAATTGATAGCATTTATCCTCCTATATAATTTTAAATTTATGGATTTTAATTTTAGATTTAAAAAAACTCTTTGACAAACAATGTAGCATTTCATAAATTCGCATCGAATTAATCTGCCATAATTAATATCATGCTTTTAAAATGTTGTCAAGAGTTTTTTATAAATTTTTTTACAACTTTTTTGCAAGTTCCTTTATCATATTTTTATTTTCTTCTTTCATTGAAGACTTTATTGTAATAACTGGTTCAACAATAGTTATATCCTTCATTTTCTCTAACATATCTCTCATGCATTTTGCAGCACTTGGAGCCCATGAACCATTTTCAATAATTGCCACTTTTCTATTTTGAAAATTCTTGTGAGATAAACTAGCCAAAAAACGCTCCATTCTTGGAAATAAACCAGCATCATGTGTAGGACAAGCAACAACCAATATATCATAGTAAAATGCATCTGATACAGCTTTTGATATATCTGCTCTTGCCAAATCTGTTACCAGAATGTCTTCCATTCCCTCATTTTTTAATTGCTCAGCTAAATATTCCACAGCATTTCTTGTATTTCCATAAATTGAGTTATATGCAATTAATACTCCATGTTTCTCTGGAACATATCTACTCCACTTATCATATAAATCTATGTAATAACCTAGATTTTCCTTTAAAACTGGACCATGCAATGGGCATATCATTTGTATATCCAAATTTCCTGCTTTCTTTAATAATTGTTGCACAGGTCCTCCATATTTTCCTACAATATTTATATAATATCTCCTTGCCTCATTTGCCCATTCTTCTTCTACATCCAAAGCACCAAATTTTCCAAATGCATCAGCACTAAACAAGATTTTGTCTGTTAAATCATATGTTACCATTACTTCTGGCCAATGTACCATTGGTGCCATAAAAAATTGCAAATTATGCTTTCCTATTAAAAGAGTATCTCCCTCCCCCACAACAACTTTTTTATCTGACACATCAATATCAAAAAATTGTGGTAACATATCAAAAGTCTTTTTAGTTCCTACAATTTTCATATCTGGATACTTTTCTACTATCAACTTTATATTTGCTGAATGATCTGGCTCTAAGTGAGATACAATTAAATAATCCAACTTCTTACCATTTAGCTCTTTTTCTAGGTTATTTAACCATTGCTCCGTTTTTCTCTTATCTATTGTATCTATTAATACTATCTTCTCGTCAAGTATTAAATAAGAATTATACGAAACACCATTTGGTATATTATATTGACTTTCAAATAAATCTAAGTTCTTATCATTAGCACCTACATATTTAATATCTTCCTTTATTTCCATAATTTTCACCCTTTCTTTTTCTTTCCATATTATAGCATACTTATAATTTTTTATTCAATACCTTCAAACTTATTATATAGTTTACATATAATATTAATATAAATATTCAGAAAGGAGTGCACTTTTATATAGTGCAATAAATAAATGAAACATATAATATCTCTAAATGAACTACCCTTAAACCATTACGCTGAAGTTAAAAACATCAATTGTAATGGTATAGATAGAAGAAGGTTCTTAGACTTAGGAATTATACAAGGAACTAAATTAAAACCAATTTTAAAGAGCCCTTCTGGAGACCCAGTTGCATACGAAATACGAAGAACAATTATAGCTATTAGAAGTGAAGATGCTAAAAAAATACATGTAGTAGAAGTTTAACTTTTACTACATGTAACATATTTAATTTTATAGAATAACATATATAAGAGGTGATTTCATGGGATTAACCGCTGGCTCTACAGGAGGTAGAGTTCTAGAAGAAGACATATTTGAAAAAACTATAGGTTGTAACTATACCATTCGGATTAGCAGGAAATCCAAATGTAGGAAAGTCTACCGTTTTTAATGGATTAACAGGTATGCATCAGCATACTGGGAATTGGCCTGGTAAAACTGTAGGAAATGCTATTGGAAAATGTAGTTTTAAAGATAAAGACTTTCTTTTTGTAGATATTCCCGGAACATATTCTTTAATGTCAAATTCAGAAGAAGAAGAAATTGCAAGAGATTATATATGTTTTGGAAATAGTGATGTAACTGTCGTAGTTGTTGATGCGACTTGCATAGAACGAAATCTTAATTTAGTATTTCAAACTATGGAAATAAAAAAGAATGTAATTGTTTGTGTTAACTTGCTAGACGAGGCAACTAAAAAAGGGATACACATTGATTTAGATTTGTTATCCAAAAAGCTTGGGGTACCTGTGGTTGGTATAACTGCTAGAAAACCAAAGACTTTAAAAAAGTTGTTGACTTCAATTTATGATGTAGTTTTAGGTAAAAATGTTCCTGCACCACTTACGCTAACATATTCACCTGTGATTGAAAATGCTATTAATTTATTATTGCCTGAGGTAGAAAAACTTGAAATAGAAAATACATATTTGCACAGATGGATTTGCTTAAAATTAATTGATGGGGATAATTTGATACTTAAAACTATTAGTAAAAATTTATCTATAGATTTCAAAAATAATCAAGCACTACAAAATAAAATTGATGAAGCTAAAAAATATTTAGAATATAATAATATAACAGCAAATGACTTTAGAGATTGCATAGTATCAACTATTTTATCTGAGGCAGAAGAAATATCTAATGCCGTTTGTAATTATGAAAAACAAGATTATAATGAAAAAGATAGAAAAATTGACAAGATACTTACATCTAAGATTTGGGGCATTCCCATTATGCTTGGCTTTTTAGGCGTTATATTTTGGCTTACTATAACTGGTGCTAACTATCCTTCTACACTACTTGCTAATTTGTTTGGAGTAATACAGGATAAATTATATATATTATTTGAATTATTACACTCACCCGCTTGGCTTACAAGTTTATTAATAGACGGAATGTATCAAACTTTAGCTTGGGTAGTTAGTGTAATGTTACCGCCTATGGCTATATTCTTTCCTCTTTTTACTTTTTTAGAGGATTTAGGATATTTGCCTAGAATTGCATTTAACTTAGATAATTGCTTTAAAAAGTGCTGTGCATCTGGAAAACAGGCACTAACCATGTGCATGGTAGTAACAATATGGTAATTAAATAAGATCTATTTTTATAATTAAATTACCCTGCACATAATCCGCCTTAATACTTCCACCATTTAACTCTACTAGTTGTTTTGCAATAGCTAATCCTACTCCATTTGATTTTTTTGCATTTTCCACAGTAAAGTATCTATCAAATATTTTTTGTACAGATATTTCATCAAAAGAATTTGCTATATTTGAAAAAACAATTTTACCACTTTTGTCTAAAACTATTTTTAAATCACCTTTACTATACTTGCTAACATTTGAAAAAATATTTTCAAAGACTCGAATCATACTATTTCTATTTACTTTTTTATAAATTTTTTCCTCACAAATATTAATATCTGGATTAACATTGTTTTCTTTAAAAATAGCATAATAATTTGCTATTGCCTCTTCTAATAGTTCATTTATACAACATTCTTCCTTTTCTATTTTTGCTCCAATATCCATTACTCTTGCAAAATCAAATAAATCATCAGTTAAGTACAGCAAATCATTTGCTTTTCTTTCTACTACTTGCAAATACTCTTTTTGTTTAGTAAAATCAGAACTTTCCTTCATTAAATCCACATATCCAGTAATTGCTGTAAGTGGCGTTCTAAGATCATGTGAAATATTTGTTACAGTTCTTTTTAATTCTTGGTTTCCACTTTCATATTTTAACCTTTGCTCTCGTAAAGTCTTAATTTCAACATTTAAACTATCTGCAAATTCCTTTATATCCTTATCCTCTGTAGAAATAGTTATCAAATTATTAGTATCTGATTTTAGTATTTCACTAAGATTTTCTCTTATTTCCTTAATTGACTTTTTCATTAAATATATTTTTGTCAATAATATTAAAATAATAATTACCAAAACTATATTCATAAACTCTCCTATTTTAGGTCCTTATACTTAAATAACTTTATTCCACCCATATTTATAACATATATTATCAAAATAGGAAATACAAAGCTTACATACATATTTCCATTCTCCAAATTTGATATTTCTAAACTGCGATTTATTGGTAATATTGCATCAATGAACTTTGCAACATTCCTTTTTAATTTACTTGGATAATTAGGATTTGGTTCGATGTTCGTTATATGTTCAACTCCTTGTTCATCTATGTATGTGCTTGTATAATACTCTTTTGCATGAAGTGTGAGTAATACATTCGCACCACAAAAATACATAACTAAAAAAAGTATTATACAAATAATCATTGAAATTGTTGCATTTGAATATAACATTGTAATAAAACTATATATTGAACAATACATTATAATAACTAGAACAGTTTTTACAACAGTTAATCCAATATCATATACTGACATTTGCACATTTTCAAACTTATTAATTCCAAATATTAAAGCGATAATTACATATACTAACTCCATTAAAATTCCTATAAAAATACAAATTATCAAATTCGATAAATAAATATCACTTCTTTTATGACCCACTATTATTTTATTTCTCATAACTCCATCTGCATATTCTCTACCAATAAATAAACTAACTAAAAATGCAATAAAAAATCCTATATACATAACATATTCATTTAATATTTTATCCATAGTTACATTTTCTGCATTATATCTACCCACTGTAAACATTGCAACTACAACAGTTATAACTAAAAATGCCCAAAACGTTATATCTTTTTTTAGTTTAAATAAATTAGCTTTTAATAATTTATACATTTTTATTCCCTCCCATCAAATTAATATAATAACTTTCAAGAGTTTCCTCTTTTTCTTGAAATTCATTTATAATACAATTTTGACTTGAAAGGTTAACTGCTAAATCTGAAATATTTACTTTACCATATATATTAATTATATTTTCCGATGCAACATCATACGACATTTTCATTTTTTCTAGATATTTTACACACTCTTTGACATTGCTTACACTTATTTGTGTTTTTATTTTACATTCATTTTGTAGCTTGGCACTACTGATTTCTTTTATTATTGTGCCATTACTTACAAAACCATAATGAGTTGCTATTTTAGAAAGCTCATCTAAATAATGACTTGAAATTAAAAATGTAATCCCTTTTTCTATGTTTAGCTTTAATATTAATTCTCTTAGTTCTACTATTCCTTCAGGGTCTAATCCGTTTATAGGTTCATCTAATATTAATAAATCTGGATGTCCAATTAAAGCTATTGCAATTCCCAACCTTTGCCTCATTCCTAAAGAAAAGTTTTTTGCTTTTTTATTTCCAGTTTCAGATAACCCTACTAATTTTAGTATTTCTTCTATTTCATTAATACCTGGTAACCCTATTATTTTACATTGTTCCTTTAGATTATCTATTGCAGTCATATCTAAATATATTGATGGTGTTTCAACAATTGCTCCTATTCTTTTTCTTACATTGATAATATTCTTATTATTGTTTAATACATTGTAAATTTTATATGTTCCTTTAGTAGGCTTTTGTAAGCCACAAATAATCCTAATAAATGTAGTTTTACCAGCACCATTTTTTCCAATTAGACCATATATTGCACCTTTTTCTAAATGCATATTAAAATTAGAAATTGCTTTAAAATTTTTATACTTTTTTTCAAGATTATTTGTTTCCAATATATATTCCATAGCCTTATCCTCCTAAAGTTTATTTTATCAAACATTAGTTAAGAAATCAGTTAAGAAAAAGTTAAAATTTCGTTAATTTTTCAACACATTTTAAAGCCTATACCCCATACAGCTTCTATATATTCAGTATCTGTTACATTTCTAATTTTCTTCCTCATATTACTTATATGTACCTTTAATGAATTTTCATCACAATCTTGCGTATCTTCACTTATTAATTCCAAAAGTTTGGTCTTTGGAATAACTTGTCCATTTTTTAACAATAACTGTTTCATTATTGCATACTCTGTTTTTGTTAAGTTTATCTCTCTATTATTAATATAAACAGAATGATTATTTTTATTTAAAACTATATCCTTATATTTTATATTATTTTCCTCAACATTTCTATTCATTCTTAACTGTACTTTTATTCTAGCTATTAGTTCTTCATTATTAAAAGGTTTTGTTATATAATCATTAGCACCATCTAACAAAACATTTACTTTATCTTCAGCAGATATTTTTGCACTTATAACAATAATTGGAACATTTTTTATTTGCTTTACAATTTCCTCACCATTTAATCCCGGAAGCATCAAATCCAGCAAAATTAAATCTACTTTTTTACTTTCTAAAATCATTAATGCTTCCGTACCTGAATATGCACTTAGTACTTCATATTGTTCTTTTTTTAAAACCTCTTTTATCAAATTATGTACATCTATATCATCTTCCACAACTAATATTGTTTTCATTACTAATTCTCTCCTCCATTTTTTCCCCTGCAAGTATAACTTTTATTTTGTTTTCTTCATTTTCTAATACAATAATTTTATCTAGCATTTCTTCTATATAGCTTTCCAAATTATCTTTTGTAATAACTAATTCATTTAAAATATGCTCTTTTAAAGAATTATCTTCTTTTAACAATATTTCTTTAGTATTTAATTTTTCTAACTGCAATTTTATCTGTTTTATTTGCTCTTCTAAAAAATCCTTTTTTTGAGCAAAATGTTCCTTACTTAAAATTCCTTCTAGTACCAAATCTACCAATTTATAATATTTATTATTCAGAATGTTTAGTTCATTTTTTAGTTTTTTTTCTTGATTTGAATTATCCTCACAATTATTACATTCCTTATAAATTGATAACAATTCTTCACAAACTTGTACTTTATATGCTTCATACTTTTTTAATACATTTAATAAAATATCATATAATTCTTCTTGCGTCAAACATGGAATATCACAGTTTTTTTTGCCAGTTTTATGAAAATCAGAACAATACCAAAAAATAACATCATCTTTTTTCTTATAATGTTTCACTTTTCTAACAAAACTGCACTTGTGTTTTTTGCAAAATACCTTACCAGACAATGCATATTTTGTTTGACTTTTTCTATACATTTTAGCTGATTTGCTTCTTTCTCCGCAATTTTTTATTTGCTTTTTCCCACAATTGTTCTGAAACAATTGGTGGCACTTTTTCATAATCTTTATACATTTTCCACATACATTGCTCTTGATGCTTTCTTTTTTTACTTCTGTAATCAACTATTGTGGATAACCCTCCTGTATAATAACCTTTATATTTTGGATTTTGTAATATTCTTTTTAATGTATTTTGATGGATTGCCTTACCGATTCCTATTATAATATCCTTTTTCCTGCAAGTACATTGATAATTTCTTTAATCCAATTTTACTATCATTTGCATAGATATTAAAAATTTGTCTTACTAAATTTGCTTCTTTTTCATCTATTTCAAGTTTTCCATTGTTTTTTGTATAACCCCAAATATTATTTGTGCCTAAAACTGTACCTTTTTCGATTGCTCTTTTAAAGCCAAATTTTGTTCTTTCCGATATTTTTCTAACTTCATCTTGTGCCATAGAGGACATAATTGTAAGTCTTAGTTCTCCATCATTTGATGCTGTTATAATATTATCTGATAAAAAATATACGCATACATCATATTCTAATAACTTTCTTGTGTATAATAGGCTATCTATTGTATCACGAGAAAATCTTGAAACTTCTTTTGCCACAATTAAGTCAAATTTTTTATTTTTTCCGTTCTTCTATCATTTTCAAAAAATTTTCTCTTTTAGCTGAGGTAGTTCCACTTATTCCTTCATCAACATAACCTGAAATAAATGTCCAATTTGGATTTTTTCTAATATAGTCCTCAAAAAAGGCTATTTGGTTTTCTAGGGAATTAATTTGTTCCTCTTTTTCTGTAGAAACTCTTGCATAATATGTAACTTTTAGTGGTAAATCAAATATAGTTTTCCCGCTTGACAATGCTTGTTTTATTTCATACAGTGTCATATTATCTCCTCGCTTATTCTTTTTTAGATATGCTATCTATTTTCTCTAAGGCGCGTTCATATAGTTCTTTTTTTATTATTCCTTTTTTGTATAATATGTTATTTACCACTTTTTCTAGCTTTTTCTTTATATATTTATCTTCCAATAAAATTCACCACTATATTTTATTATAGCATTTTTAAGTTATTACATTATTTTGTAAAAAGCTAAAAAAAGCCATTCGTATGAATGACTTTTTGCATTTTATAAAAATTTTTATATTTCTAATATTCCAAACTATGAGGATCTAAAAGAAAATCATATATACTCATTATGATAATACCATTTTCATATCTTGATTTCTTTATATTATCACTTACAATAATAATTTTTTTAAAGAAATCATTTACATTTATTAAAGATTTTTGTTCTTGTTCTACTTTTTGCTTTGTTTTCATTTCTAAAGCAGATTGAATATATATTTTGTTATTACCTTTATTGGCTACGAAATCAATTTCTAATTGTTTCTTTTTATCGCCTTCCCTTATTTCAACTGAACCAACATCAACATTATACCCTCTCTTCTTTAATTCTAAGTATATAACATTCTCCATGGTATGTGATATTTCTTCACTCTGCCTAAAATCTAAAAATGAATTTCTTATTCCCATATCTGTAAAATAATATTTTTGAGGTGTTTCTATAAATTTTTTTCCTCTTACATCGAATCTTCTTGCTCTTTCTATTATAAATGCATTTTGTAAATAACCTAAATAATTATAAATAGTTTTATCAGTCATTGCAGATAATTTATCTCTTTCCTTAAAGCTATATGACAACTTTAGAGGATTTGTAAGTGAGCCAATATCAGATGCTATTATCTGTACTAACATTTCTAATTCTTCTTTATTTTGGACATTGTTTCTTTCAACTATATCGTTTATATATACATTTTCTTTCTGTGATTTCAAATAATTAATTTTTGCATCGTCAGATTTAGCAAGTACAGTTAATGGTAACCCTCCATAAGTATAGTACTCATTTAATGCTTTTTCTTCAGAACCATCATATACTGAATAATATTCACTAAAAGAAAGAGGATACACTTTTATTTCAGAACCTCTACCTCTAAATTCAGTAATAATATCAGATGATAAAAATTTAGAATTACTTCCTGTAACATAAATTTCTACATTCTTCATATGCAAAAATCCTATTAATACAGATTCAAATTCATTCACTTTTTGAATTTCATCGAGAATAATATAATATTTATCTTTATCAATAATTTTGTCTTTTACATATTTATTTAATTTATCTGGATCATGATATACAAAATTATCTCTTTCATCTAAATCTAATTTTATAATATGATCTTCTTTTACCCCATTTTCTATAAGATAATTTTTAAAAATTGGGTCTAATAAATATGACTTACCACATCTTCTGATGCCTGTAACAATTTTTACAAGACCATTATCTAATCCCTCTATAAGTTCATTTAGATAAAAATCTCTTTTTATTTCCATTTTAGCCTCCTATTACGAATTTTTTCCGTTTACGGAACTTTTTCGTAATATTATTTTATCAAAAAAATTTTATAAAGTCAATTACTCCATTACGAATTTTTTCCGTTTACGGAACTTTTTCGTAATGAATGTAAGTTATTTATAAATTATCTAAATATTTTTCTACTAATTCTATTAATTCTTTACATGTTTCTATCTGTAGAAAAGTAGTTTCAGAACTTGGTTCATATTTTTCATCATAATCACTATCTTCTCTCACTTTAGAAGCCATTATTATTTTTCTTCCTATTTGTCTTGGGAAGATTTCTGTTTTGACATAATTTTTGTTAAAATATGCTAATACATCCTTATGTCTTTTAAAATCAATCTTTTCCATTGCAAGTATTGCTCTAATTGAATAAAATATTGAATAATATGCTCTATTATTAGCTGCCAATAACTTATTTTCTCTATATAATAAATTGGCTGTTTCATACTCTTCCTTTGCTCTTTCTAATCTATATAAAGCAAATTCTTTACTAGTTTTTTTCTCCAACTAATACCACTCCTTCATTTATAATACTCATATAGAATGGTTGTACATCTGACCAAGCTTCAAAATTATCTATATTTCTTACTAAAGGAGAAAGTACAATTCCTTCATCAATTTCTATATCTGCACTTTTTTCCCATATTTTCATACTATATTCACTTATTTCTTTATCTGATAAATCTGTTAAAATCATTATGTCTATATCTGAACTTTTATTATAATCTCCTCTTGCATACGAGCCATATAGTACTATTTTTTTTAATCTACTGCCTAATATTATTTTTACTTCTTCTAAAAAATCATTCAAAATTTTTTGAATATTATTTGGCATATCAATCACCTCAATTCTTTTATAGTACAACATATTTTTTCTTATTCTATCATATTTTAATTTTAAATTCAATGATATTGTTTTTATTTTACCATCTTGTTACTCCCATGTGCATGGGATTTGGTTGTAATGCTGCTGGTGTTATTGGATGCAGAATAATAAACTCACCAAGAGAAAGATTAATAGCCATACTAACCAATGCATTTGTCCCTTGTAATGGACGCTTTCCATTACTAATAACACTAGCTAGTATATTTATTGGTGGACTTGGAATCCACTTTGGTGCTTCCTTACTTGCAACAATAACCGTTTTACTTATAATACTACTTGGTATATTTCTTACCCTCATAATTTCAAAACTACTATCAAAAACTGTATTAAAAGGAATTCCATCTACATTTACTTTAGAACTACCACCATACAGGAAACCACAAATAGGAAAAATCCTAATACGCTCCATTTTCGATAGAACCTTATTTGTACTTGGTAGAGCAATACAAACAGCAGCACCTGCTGGAATTGTTATATGGATACTTGCCAATGTTAATTTGGGTGATTGCTCTTTGCTAACTTATATTGCAAACTTCCTTAATCCATTTGCTTCGCTAATGGGATTTGATGGATACATATTAACTGCATTCATACTAGGCATACCTGCAAATGAAATAGTACTCCCTATTTTACTAATGTGCTATCTAAAAGCTGGAACTTTGGTTAACTTGGAAGACACAATGGAAATTGGTAAAATTCTAATTCAAAATGGTTGGACTTTTTTAACAATAATTAATATGATGATATTTACCTTATTACATTTTCCATGTGCCACTACATTACTAACCATTAACAAAGAAACTAAAAATATAAAATGGACTATTCTTTCATTTGCACTACCTACAATTTGTGGAATTATCCTTTGTATGTTCACAACTGGTATTTACAATTTAGTGCAAATCATTATTTAAATACTTAGCAAAACTTTGATTTGCTTACAAAGCCATGACTTACTTACAGAACCTATGACTTCCTATAGTTACAACATATGGTCTTGACCATATCCATGCACTCGTTGCAGTTGCAGGATTAAAATAATATATCGAGCCGTAAGAAGGATCCCAGCCATTTAGCGCATCCTGAGCGGCTTTTTTTGCTGTACTATTAGGACTCAAATTTATTTGCCCATCAGAAACAACATCAAACGCTCCCCTTTGATAAATTACCCCTGCAACTGTGTTAGGAAAACTTGAACTTTTAACTCTATTTAAAACTACTGCACCAACTGCAACTTGACCAGTATATGGCTCTCCTCTTGCTTCGCCATATATTAATCTACTTAATAAATTTAGATCGTTAGTGTTTGTACTAGAAGACCCTGAACCAGAGCTACTTGAAGAATATATCCCCATAGCCTCTAAAGTAGATTTTCCAGCTATTCCATCAACTGTAAGTCCATTTTTCCTTTGAAAATATTTCACGGCCTCCATAGTTTTACTACCATAAATTCCATCTACACTACCATTGTAATATCCCCATCGTTTTAACTTAGTTTGTATTTGTATAACTTCATCCCCTCTTGATCCATATTTAGATAAGGCTTGAACTATACTTGAATTAAATATACTGTATAAAATAAATATCATAAATGCTACACCTGTAGCAATAATTACAACTTTTTTCTTCAAAAAAAATTCACCTTCTTTAAAGTATTTTTAATAATATACCCAAAGAAAGCAAATTTATACAATTACTATTCTAAAATATTCCTACAACATTGCCATTTTCGTCAATATCGATTGCTTCTGCAGAAGGAACTTTTGGTAAACCTGGCATTGTAAATATTTTTCCAGTCAAAATAACAACAAACTTAGCACCAGTTTTCAATATTGCCTCTTGCACATGAATTTTAAATGGTTCTTCACACTCCAAATTCGTTGGATCGTCTGAAAAAGAATATTGAGTTTTTGCAATACATACAGGATAATTTCCATATCCCATTTTCTCTATTTTTTCTATTTGCTCCAAGCTTTCAGGTGAAAATTCTACACCCTCTGCTCCATAAATATTTTTTGCAATTTTTTCAACTTTAGTTTTTATATCATCTTTTAAATCATAAGCATAATTCAAATTACACTCTTTATCACATAATTCAACTACTTTGCGTGCTAAATCTTCTGCACCTTTTCCACCTTTGCCCCACGCTTCAACTAAACTCATATTAATGCCATGCTCCTGCAATTTACTTCTAAGCAATTCAATTTCAGCATCTGTATCCTCTAAATATCTATTAATTGCTACAATAACATTAACACCAAATTTATTTTTTAGATTATCTATATGTTTTAACAAATTATGCATTCCTTTTTCCAATGCAGGTAGATTTTCTACTTTTATATCTTCTTTTGCAACTCCTCCATGATATTTTAAAGCTTTCATAGTTGCAACACAAACAACCACATTTGGTTTTATACCAGCTGTTCTACATTTTATATCTATAAACTTCTCTGCACCTAAATCTGCACCGAAACCAGCTTCTGTAACAACATAATCTCCTAACTTCAATGCCATATTAGTTGCAGCAATACTATTACATCCGTGTGCAATGTTTGCAAAAGGTCCACCATGAATAAATGCAGGTGTATGCTCTAAAGTTTGTACTAAATTTGGCTTAATAGCATCTTTCAACAACACTGCCATACTACCTTGGCACTTTAAATCTGCAACAGTTATAGGATTGTCATCTTCGTTATAACCTACAACAATATTTGCAATTCTTTCCTTTAAGTCATAGATGTCTTTAGATAAACATAAAATTGCCATGATTTCAGAAGCAACTGTAATATCAAAACCATCTTTTCTTGGTACTACATTCTTCTCTCCTGATAGACCACACTCAATTGCTCTTAATTGCCTATCGTTTAAATCTACACATCTTTTCCAAGTAACCTTCTTAAATTTTAATTCATTGCCAAAGTAAATATGATTATCAATTATTGCAGAAAGTAAATTATTTGCTGAAGTAATTGCATGAATATCACCTGTAAAATGTAAATTAATATCTTCCATTGGTGCTACTTGAGCATATCCTCCACCAGTTGCACCACCTTTAATTCCAAAGACTGGTCCTAAAGAAGGCTCTCTTAAAGCTAATACTGCTTTTTTACCTATATATGAAAGTCCATCAGCTAGTCCTATTGATATTGTAGTTTTTCCCTCTCCTAGAGGTGTTGGATTAACTGCTGTTACTAAAATTAGTTTTCCATTTTCTTTGTTACCAATTTTCTGCATTATTTTGTCAGACACTTTAGCCTTGTATTTTCCATAATTTTCTAGATATTCTTCATCTATTCCTATTTTCTCTGCTACCTTAGTAATATTATCTAATTTGACACTTCTTGCTATTTCAATATCTCCCATTTTTTCCTCCTCAAAATTTTACATTATTAAACCTGCTACTATTCCAATTAAAGCTCCAACAAATACTTGTACTGGTGTATGACCTAATACTTCAACAAGTTTTTCTTGAACTTGTATGCTACTTAACCCTGGTGTTGATATTATTTTATTAAGTAAAGTTGCTTGTTTTCCTGCTGCCCTTCTAATTCCTGCGGCATCATACATTACAACAAATGAAAATACAACAGAAAGTGCAAACAATGGACTTTGGATTCCTTCATATTTTCCTATTAATGTCGCAATTGATGTTACAACTGCAGAATGAGAACTTGGCATTCCTCCTGCTCCCATTATTCTTTTAAAATTAAATTTCTTCGTAGTTACCAAGTCCCATATTACTTTAAATAATTGTATAAAAAACCATAATAGGAATGGTACATATAAATACTTATATTTCGTAATGCTTTCCATCTTTTTCTCCTATATTAATTTATATTAGTCTTGAACAGTAAAAGCTTGCTCAGATAAATCACCATTCTCATTTTTTAACAAAATGGTAATTCTCTGTTCTGCTTCTTCTAAAGTTTTACTACACTGCTTTGATAACTTCATTCCAGTTTCAAATTTCTCGACAGTTTCATCTAATGTTAAATCTCCTTTTTCAAGTTGCCCTGCTATTTCTTCTAATTGCTTAATTGTTTCCTCAAAATTAATCTTTTCTCCCATAATTTCTCCCTCTCTACTACTCACTGTAGCTATTCTAGTTTATAATATTTGTGCTTCCTTATTTCCATCACTAAATTTAAGTTGTAATTTATCTCCTGTTTTCATGTCTTTAACAGATTTCACAACTTTCTGATTTAATTGTGCTATACAATACCCTCTAGATAAAGTTTTCAATGGACTAAGTGCATCTAATTTTCCAATTATTTCAGATGCTAAGCTTTTACTTTCATTTAATTTATTTATTGCTATATGTTGCATATTTTTCACTAGCATATCAATTTTTATATAGTTTTCATTTATTTTTCTTAAAGGATCTTTAAAAGCTCTGCTAGACATGCATTTTTCATATTTTAATCTCATAAATTCAACTTTTTTCTTTAAAGCTAATTTATACCTATTATTATAATTTAACAATTTAGCCTTCAAATCGTCAACATCCGCTACCGCTAACTCTGCCGCTGCAGATGGTGTAGGTGCTCTTAAATCTGCTACAAAGTCTGCAATAGTAAAATCTGTTTCGTGTCCTACTGCCGAAATAACAGGAAGCTCAGAAGCAAAAATAGCTCTTGCAACAATTTCTTCATTAAATGGCCACAAGTCCTCTAATGAACCTCCTCCTCTTGCTAATATAATTACATCTGCTAATTTTTCTTTGTTCATTAGTTCTATTGCACTTGCAATTTTTTGTCCTGCTCCTTCTCCTTGCACTGGAACTGGTAACAACCTAATATATACATTGGGGTTTCTTCTTGTGCTAACATTAATAATATCTCTAATAACGGCACCTGTTTGTGAAGTTAATACACCTACTACTCTAGGCATAAAAGGTATATGCTTTTTGTATTTTACATCAAATAAGCCTTCTTTATCTAATTTTTGCTTTAATTCTTCGTAGGCAGTGTATAAATCCCCCATTCCATCTTCTTGCATAGCTTTACAATAAATTTGGTAAACTCCATCTCTTTCAAAAACAGATACAGTTCCAAAAACAATAACTTTCATTCCATCTTTAGGTACAAACTTCAAATTAGGTGTATATGTTTTAAACATAATACACTTAATTAAAGAATTATCGTCTTTTAAAGTAAAATACAAATGACCTGTATAATGATTTTTAAAGTTGGAAATTTCTCCTTTTATTAAAACATTATTAAGCATTTCGTCACTAGCAATTTTTTCTTTTATATATTTATTCAATTCTGTTACTGTAATTGCTTCATACTTCATAAATTTCTCCTAATTTTCTTTTACAATACTTGCTAAAACTCCATTAATAAAATTTGCAGAAACATCAGATCCATACTTTTTTGCAAGTTCTACTGTTTCATTAATTGCAACCTTGTAAGGTAACTCATTATACTTAATTTCATAAATTGCTAGTTTAAGTAATACTAAATCAACCTTAGAAACTCTATTAATAGTCCAACCTGCTTTTAAATTATGACTAATTAATTCTTCTATTTCTTCCCTATTTTCACTAACACCTTTAGCAATTTGCTCCATATATTCAATTGTATTATTATCCTTTAAATTATTATTCTCTAAATACAAGTCTAATTGTTCTTTCCAATTAGATTCTTGTTGAATTTGCATACCATATAATAATCTAAATACTTCTTCTCTTGCTGCTGAACGCTTCATATATTTCTCCTACATTCTATCTATAAATTTTTTTAATTTTTCTTTAACATCATATTTATTCCTTTGTACATAATTTCCAATAAACATTCCTATTGCAATAAGTATAATCCCAATAATTAATTCATATAAACGCGTAAACAAAATAACTAATGCAATAATTCCACCTATAATAGCTCCTCTGTATTCACTAACAAAGTCTTTAAAACTATTCATAATGTACCTCCTTTACTCATGCACATTTTCTTTTGGAGTAACATCTTTTACTCTAACATTTACAGCATTTACTTCTATATCCAAAGAATTTTTAATAATCTCTTTTACTTTCACTTGTAAGTTAGTTGATAAATCCTTAATAACAGCATTTGATAAAACATACATTGTTACATCTATATCAATTGTACCTTCTTTATTCATTCTAACACTTGCCATTGCATCTGTTGCTGTCTCGAATTCTTTTACTGCACTAACTACTAGATTTTGAATAGTATTTCTAGAAACAACTAATTTACCATTATCATTTTGTAAAACAATACCATCTCCAGATGTAGTTTTATTATCTGGTGTACTTTCAAAAAATATACATTTAATAGCAAGTAATATACATATAGCAGCAATTCCTAAAGCGATATTGCATGACAAGTTGTCCTGTAATAATGTTTGCATAAATAGATTCATTGTTTGCAAATCTAGCCATCCAAATATCAACAAGCATAAAACAATTGATAAAACTAGAATTATTGTTGAAAATAATGCTAAAGATATTCTATCTAATATTTTCATAACTATTCCATTCCTTCCTAAATAGAAAATTTAGTTTGGAAAATAACCTATATGGCTATTTCCAAACTTTATTATTACTCCTTATTTTCTTCTTTTGATTCTACGTCTGTTGTAACGCCTTGAACATGTACATTAACTTCTAATACTTTTAGACCTGTCATAGTTTCTACTGCCTTTTTTACTCTATTTTGTATTTCAAAGGCAACATCTGGTATTCTAGTACCATATTCAACTATAATGTTAACATCTATTTTTGTTTCTTTTTCTCCAACTTCTACTTTTATTCCTTTTGCTAAATTTTTCTTTCCACTTAATACTTCAGAAATACCTCCTGCAAAACCTCCTGCCATTGAAGCTACTCCATTTACTTCTGAAACTGCAACACCAGCAATAACAGCTACAACATCATCTGCTATTTTTATTTCGCTATTATCTTGGTTTGCTACTACTATCTCCTCTTTTGTTTCTTCTACATTATTGTTTTCATTTTCCATAATTAATTCCTCCTCAAATACTATTAATTATAATATAAGTATATCAATTTTATTAAAGTTTGACAACTACTTTTTGTTCAATTTATTAAACCTTTTATAAAAATAGGAGATCTAAATAATTTTTAGACCCCCCATTTTTCTATAATTAACATTTTTTCACCTACTTATTTATATTCCGCAAGTAGGGGTGCGATTAACATTTTTTCATTCACAAATTTATATCTCGCAAGTGACGTTGCGATTAACATTTTAATTATAGCAGATATTAAATATCTACTACTATTATATACATTATAGTCTATTTTATGAGCAAAAGTCAATACATTTTGCTCATTTTTTCATGCTTGTGAAGTGAAAATTTAAATTCCAGTTAAAAAATAGGAAAAAGGAATTTAGTCTTACACCCAGTTCCAGTTGGATT
>CANRPR010000025.1 GCA_947632535.1 uncultured Clostridia bacterium
TCTTTTTTCCCATAACCTAGACATATTTTATCATACTTTTATTTTAATTACAAGCTTTTTTTATAATTTTTTATTATATCTTTTATATTTTTTTGTTATATCTTTAATTTTTATTTTTTCAACTTTACATTTTTACTAATCCTTTTATAGATTTCTTCTTTTCAGTTCTTGTATGAGTTTTTCAACATTCTGTTCTGGACTAAAATTATCTTTTAATTGCTTTTGTAATCTTCTTGTTATAATAACATATTGTTCTTCTGAAAATGAACAGCATTCTAGAATAATATTTTTAAGATTTTCTTTATCATTTCTTGAATATAATAATACTTTTTTCATTTCATCTGGATAATATATAGATGTTACATCTAAATCAGTTGCAATACATGGAACTCCGTATTGGATAGACTTTATTAAATTTATCAAACCAGACACTTTGTTTTCTTTTAATGGGCATATTGTTATAAAAGCATTTTTCATCAGTTTATAATATTCTTTTACTGGTAATTCTTGATAATATTGAATGTTATACTCCATTTTCTTGTTTTTTATATCATCTTTACCTGTAACAATTATATACTTAATATCTGGTGTCTCTTTTGCAACTGACATTAATACATCCCAATCTCTATTGTTAACACCTCCTGAAAATACATATTTATTTTCTTTTTCGAAATTAGGTTCAAACCATTCATCTTTATCGTCAAATACATCTGGTAGATAAAATCCATTCCAAGATGTTAAGCTAAATAATTCTTTGAATTCATTTTCTAAACTTTTATTATTTACTATTGGAATGAAGTTTTCATTTTTTAAACATTTTTCTATCTTTTTATAATTTCTTTTATTTGGTAAGCCAATCCAACAAAAAGAAACTATTTTTCTTTTAATTCTTAATGTTTTACATATACTATTCAATATTACACCTTGATCTTGGCACCAAGCTACAATTATATCTTCTTTGCTAGAAACTAACAATGCTTTTAAGGCTTGTCTGTACATTAATATTTGGACTGCTAGTTTTCCTAATTTTATTTTTTGAAACTTTCTTGCAATTCTAAAATATGTCATATTTACACCTGTTTCAACTAATTTCACATCAGCATATTTTCTTAATCCTTCATATAACCAAATTTTGTCACATTTTTTTATTGGACAATCATATAATAAAATAAATCTTTTCACTTTTCTTGACCTCTTAAATAATATAAAAATAACTATTAATTTTATGTAATTACATTATATTGTATTGTATTTTAAAAATCAAGTTGCTTTATATTCTCTTATCTATTTAATTTTAAATTTTTATTTCTTTTATCTATCAAATCTATTTATTATTCTTATTCAGTTTATCTGATATTTCTTTAAATACAATCAATATTATTCAATTAACTTATTATATATCATAATTACTTTTTCAATATTCTAACCTTATTGTTTAATTATGTCCATTGCACAAAAAAGATAGTTATTCGAAATTAATAATTTTTTTACATTTTAAAATAGCTATCTTTTTTTATAGTATAATATCTTATTTTAAAAATTGTATTAAATATTTTATCACTAAGTTTATTTTCTACTTTTTTAAATAACAATAGTCTAATTTTGTATATAATCACGCATACTATAAATACCAACAAATATAAGTAATATAAAAATATTACTTATGCTAAATTACCACGCATTTATTGTAAAAGTCAATTTAGTATTATCGGTCCGTCTAACTTATTTTTTATTAAAAAAGATTTATATATAGAATTAATAAATATTATATACTGTACTAAAAACCGACTTTTCCATATAACTGGAAAAAAAGTGATTTTTTAAATGTTGTTACTTTAAATTATACAATATTAAACACATGAAAAAACATATTCTATAACTATGAAATAGAAAAACATTTCTAAAATTAATGATATTATTTTTTTATAATTAACTTTAAAAATATGATTACCTAGTTTTTCAAAACTTAATATCCTTGTTAATATTAAATTAAATGTTGTATTATTTATTTGAAAATCACTAAAAAAACGCATGCATACAATATAATGATGCATTATTATTATAATGATTGCTATAATTTTTAATAGTCAAAGTTTTATTTTATTAGTATGACTTTTTCATTTTGTTTTTCTAAAGTATATCCGCGTGTGTGCTTGTATATACAGTTTTTATACTTTCAGACATTTTAATCAATCCCATCATAGTGTTAAATTATCTACCTATTGAATAATATTCTATTCCATTTTCTTTCATTTCATCCAAATTATAAACATTTCTGCCATCATAAACCAATGGTGTTTTCATCAATTTTTTGAAGGTTTCTGGTTTTATGTTTCTAATTTCATCCCATTCAGTAAATACAAAACAGATATTAGCATCTAATAATGCTTTTTCTGGATTGTCTACATAGTTTATTTCTGTTGGATAAACTTTCTTATAGTTTTCTATTCCTACTGGATCATAAGCATATATCTTATTGGCTCCTGTTTTTAATAGTTCTGCTATATTATTTAAAGATGGTGCTTCTCTTAAATCGTCTGTTCCAGCTTTAAATGTTAGTCCTAATACTGCTATTTTTATATCTTTAAATGTTATCATTCTCTCTTGTGCTTTTTTAAATAGTTTTATTTTCTGTTCTGCATTAACATCTACTGCTGCTTCCACTGTTTTTAATCGATATCCATTTTGTTTAGCTAAATATTTTAGGGCTTTTGTATCTTTTGGGAAACAACTTCCACCATATCCTATTCCTGCATGTAAAAAACTACTACCTATTCTTGGGTCATAACTCATTCCTTTGGCTACATCTTCGATATTTGCTCCTACTAATTCACAAAGATTAGCAATATCGTTCATGTAAGATATTTTTAAAGCTAAAAAGTCATTAGAAGCATATTTTATCATTTCACTACTACGTCTACTTACAGAAACAATTGGTAAATGAAATGGTTCATATATATCTCTTAATTTCTTTTCTGCTTCTTTACTTTCTGTTCCGATTATAATTCTTTTGGCTTCTAAAGTATCTTTTACAGCTCGTCCTTGTGATAAAAATTCAGGGTTACTAGCTACTTCTACCTTTACATTATGAACTAAAGAATCTTTTATAAATTGTTCTACTTTGTCGTTAGTTCCAACAGGTACTGTTGATTTTACAACCACTAGGCAATCTCTTTCTATGTTTTCTGCAATTTGTCTTGATACAGTTGCTATGTATTCTAGATTAGCAGATCCATCTGGCATTTCTGGTGTCCCCACTCCTATAAAAATAGCTTCTGCGTCTTTGTAGGTACTTTTATAGTCTGTTGTAAAGTCTAATCTTCCCTCTTTATAATTTTTTTTCATTAATTCTTCTAAACCTTCTTCATAGATTGGAGATATTCCACTTTTCATTATTTCAACTTTTTTTTCATCCACATCAATACAAGTAACTTGATGTCCTTTTTCTGCAAAACATACTCCTGCTACTAATCCTACATATCCTGTTCCTGCTACTGCTATTTTCATTCTATTTCCTTCTTTCTTATTTATACTTTATTAGATATATAATTTTGTGTTGCGTTTTCGCGTTGTTTAATAATTGACTTTCCACAAATCACAATACTATTATCTGGTACATCATAATTAACATATGTATTAGGTGCTATTAAAACATTATTACCTATTTTTATATTTCCAACTATTGTAGCATTTGTACCAATCCAAACACTATTTCCTATTTTAGGTGCACCCTTTCTTTTGCCTCTATTTTCTTGCCCTATCGTAACTCCTACAGCTATATTACAGTTATTTCCTATTGTAGCTTTTGGATTTATTATAATTCTTCCAAAATGTCCTATATAAAATCCTTCCCCTATATTAGTAGCTATAGGTATTTGAAAGTGATACTTTTCTCTATATCTCGTTAAAATAAAATAATTAAATAGAAATCTGCACCACATTTTATTTTGTTTATAATATTTAGATTTTCTCCATCGTATTATAAATTTTAGTTCAATTGGATATTTTAATTTTTTATTACCATTATATCTAAATATATCTTTTTCTATTATTTTCTTTAATTCCCTTTTCTTTATAAAATACCCGTGTGTGTGTGTGTGTGTGTGTGTGTGTGTGTGTGTGTGTACAGTCTCAATGCTTCTAGCCATTTTTATACTCCTAACTATATAATTCTTTATTTTCTTTATACCAATTTACAAAATTTTGTATTCCTTCTTTGAAAGTTGTTTTCGGTTCATATCCTATTAATTTTTTTGCTTTTAAGACATCTGCATATGTTTTTTCAACATCTCCTGGTTGCATTGGTAATTGTTTTATTTTTGGTTTGATTCCTACTGCTTGTCCTATTGTATTTATCATCTCTTTTAATGATATTGGTGATGAATTCCCTAAATTTACTATTTCATAAACATTTTTATTTTTCATAACATGATAGCAAGATTTTTTAATTCCATCTACAATATCATCTATATAGGTATAATCTCTTGAGGTTGTTCCATCTCCAAACATTGGTATTTCTTCATCTGCCAACATTAATCTTGTAAATTTATTTATTGCTAAATCTGGTCTTTGCTTTGGTCCATATACCGTAAAAAATCTTAACATTATTACATTCATATCAAATAATTTATGATATACATGTGCCATTACTTCGTTTGCTTTTTTAGTTGCTGCATAAGGACTTATTGCATAATCTACTATCATATCTTCTCTAAATGGTACTTCTTTGCAATTTCCATATACACTGCTTGATGATGCCATAACTATATTTTTTACATTATGTTCTTTCATTTCTTCTAATATATTTTGTGTTCCCATACAATTTACTTCTTGATACAATACAGGATTTTCTATTGATGGTCTTACTCCTGCCATTGCTGCTAAATGCATTACAACATCTATTTTATTTTCATCAAATATTTTTTTAACAGCTTGTCTATCTCGTATATCTGCTCTATATAATATAAAGTTTTTGTTCTTTTCTAATTCTTTTATATTGTTTTCTTTTATTTTTAGACTATAGAAATCACAAAAATTATCTATTGCAATAACTTTATTCTCTTCTTTAATTAAACTTTCTGCTAAACTAGAACCTATAAATCCTGCTCCTCCTGTAATAAAATATGTACAATACATTAATTTCTCTCCTTTTATTTTTTTATAATAAATTTTATAATCTCTTTCAATTTTATCATTATCCTGTTTTTTATTCCATAATAAGAATATTTTTTTGCAATGTATTTGTAACCTTTTTTATTAAAATCTTTCCAAAATTGCTCATATTCTTTAGGTAACTCTGTTATTTCAACTAAATTTTTTTGTAAACACTTTTCCTTTTCTACCTCTATAAAATTTATATTGTTCTTTATTTTGCTAAAAAGTTGATGTCCCTTTGTACTATTAACAATTACTAAAGAAACGCCTTTATTATCATCAAAATTTTTATTTATATTCTCTATTCCCCAGCAATCTCCAATTGTTATATCTCCAACTCTTTTCAAATTTTTGAATTGGCAATTAAAACATCCCTTTGTTATTATTAAATTTTTGCTAAATAAATTAGCATAAGATCGTATTACAAAAGAATTTATTATTTTTCTTCCATCTTTCAATCTTATAAAAATATTATTTTCTCTCCATCCAACACCTTTATACCTAAATATATACTTATCTACTTCTGATTTATATTTTTTATTTATAAATTCAATATATTGTTTCCATACTCTTTCATCAGGTGTACCATGGCAAATTAAATCACAAATATATAAATTCTTAAAAGATATGTTTTTATAGGATAAAAAATTCTTTAAACCTTTACATTGACATGGCGTACCTACAAATAATACAATTTTTTTTCTTTTTAAATCTTCATATATATTTTCATAAGTATTACCTAAATCACTCTTTACATACTTTACTCCTCTCAAAAGTTCTAACTCTTGAATAGTATTAATACCTATCACTTTTGCATTAAAGTTCTCATCAAAAGCAGTTCCATATACTTTACCATTTAAATTAAATACATAGTTAGCTAATGCCGTAAACATACCTCCTGAAGTACTATTCATTCTAATATGATCATCTTTATATTTCATAGCATAAAATTTCTGTTTTTCTTCCACAAACTTATACCTCTTTCTTTTTTACTCCTACAATATTCTTTATATATTCTATAAACATTCTATATTCTGATTTATTATGAAACAATACAAACAATACAACTATTGTTATACCAATTAAGGCCATTGTTTTTACTACAAACATAATATAGCTATTAACATAAATCAATTTTGAAATTGGGTATTCAATAATAGTCATTATTATAAAAACTATAAAAAAATAAATGTATTGTTTATAATATGGTTTTATAGATTTTTCAAATCCATATTTATGTACAATTAATGCATCATACCATATTAAAACAGAAACTCTACTAATCGTCGTTCCTAATAAAACCCCTATTAACCCCATGTATTTTCCTAAAGCAATTGATGCAATAATATTAACTATTACTCCTATTATTGGTCTATACCTTCCTTGCCAAAATAACCCATAAGCAGTTCTATAAGCAGAAGTTACAGATTGACATCCAATTAAATAAAAATTTATTACTATAACTATAACAGTTTGGATAGGTAATATATAATCATTACCAATCCATATATTTATAAAGTCATTTGAAAGATATAATAAGCATATACTACATATGCCAAATACAGAAAAACAAAAAAAATTCAAAGTATTGAAAACTTGATATGACTTTTCTTTACTCTCTGAAGAAACTAGATTTCCTATGCTAGATGTTAATGCATTAAATACCTGGTTTGTGACGCTTTGTATTGTATCTATAATCAATAAATAATTTGAATAAATTCCAACTGTAACTATTCCACAAAAACAATTAATCATTATATTGTCTGTAGAGCCAATGACAACATTACATATTTTATAGAAAATCAACGCATAACTATTTTTCCATATTTCTTTTATTTCAGTCTTATTCAATTTAATTTCTTTATCATTATTTTTTAAATAAGGATACAATTTTGTGCATTTTGTGGAAATTATTAAATTTTCAATAACAGCAAAAATAATATTAGTACTAAAATACAAAATATAATTTTTAAATAATAAAAGAATAATAATCTGTGCTATCATTAATATTATTTTAACAATATTAGAAACATTATTGATAATATATCCCTTTTGATCCGCTGTTATCAATGTTCTCCTATATACCCAAAAATAAGATATAGATGAATTTATAACAAATAAAACATATATAAAATGTAAATTTTCTATATTTATATCAGTATTTACAATATTATCTAAAAATGGTAGTAAAGATATTCCTAATACAAATACAGTTACTCCTATAATAGTATAAATTTTTGAATATAAATTCATCAAGGCCATTATCTTTCTATTATCTTCTTTTGCTAATGGGCCATATAAACTAAATGGTAATGCTATTCCTATACCCAAGTCAGCCAAAGATAGCATTGAAATTATACTTGAAAATAATCCATTTATTCCTAAATATTCTTTTCCTAATGTATTTATTAATATAGTCCTTACTATAAATCCACAAATTGCAATTACAACTTTATTTATAATATTTGAAATTGCATTAACTGTTGTCTTTTTACTCCTAGTGTCTAGTTTCACTATCACTTCCTCCTTATGTAATCTATAATATTATTTTTTATAAATTCTTTTGATTTTTGTATTTCTAATTTCATATTTTCTATTTTATTTTTAGCAACAATTTGTTTTTCTTTAATATCTCTTTCATTCGTTATTATCGTTCGTTTTTCGCCAATAGTTATTATCTTTTGTTTTTCACCAATTAAATCTACCATATTTTCTATTCTTGCATTATATCTTGAATGGCTTATAACAAAAAAATTTTTTTCAAATAATATTGAAAATGCTGTTCCATGAAAAGAATTTGTAATAACAACTTCAGCATTATTCATTAAGAATAAAAATTCACTAGGTCCAATATCTTCTATTTTAGTAGCATTATTTATATTATCTCCTTGACCACAATAAACAACTTTGTAATTAGAATCTTTATTTATATACCATATAATTTGGTTTATTTCTGTTACTTTTTCCATCAGATATACAAATATATATTTTTGATGCATTTTATAAGGCTTCATAATACTTTCCCATTGATTTTTGTTCAATAAAAATACAGGGTCAGTAACATGTTGTATTTTTTGGTCTGTATATTTTTGTAACATATTTACTACTTGTTTTTCTCTCACTGAAACTGCTTGAAATTTTTTCAAATATGTTTTTATATATTCTTGTTCTTTAGCTGTTAATATTTCATGTCCAAAACTTGCTGCATATGAAATTTTTATAGCTTTATCTGTAAAATCTAAATAAAATACTTTAGAATCATTTATTATTTTTGAATTCCACACTTGATCGCTTCCGACTATAATTATGTCGTAATCGATATCAGATTCATAAAATTGTTGGTCTATAAAGTATTCTTTGCGGTTTATTTTTAAATATTTTTTTCTAAACTTATTAAATTTTCTGATTTTCTTGTACTTATCTATATTTTTCAAAAATAAAAACTTATCTTTTATTTTACTTACCTTAATATCTTTTATATGAATATTTTTATTATTAGCGTTCATATTATAGTTTATAAATTCACAATCAACATCATTTTGCAATAGATAATGTTGCAATGCATACGCTTGTAATACAGCACCAAAATTATTAGCATTTTGAAATGTAAGAATTCCTACTTTCATATATTTTCTCCTTTATATATTTTTTCTAGTCTACTTACATAGTTATTTATATCTAATTCTTTCAACCTATTTAAGTTTAATTGCAATTCGTCCTTTATTTGAATTATATTTATTATTTCTTGAGCCCATTCTTTTGGTGTTTTATTAAGACTAATATATTTTATTAATCCAAAATTAGATTCTTCTGTTATACTATCCGAAACAATACACGGTATATTCATTGCTTGAGCTTCCAATAATGCCACTGAAAATCCTTCCTTCTTTGAAGGGAAAGCAAAAATATCAGTATTTGATAGTTGCTTAATAATATCAGTATTTCCATCTATAAATTGTACTATGTTTTCTAAATTAAGGTCCATTACTTTTTTTACTAATATTTTTTTGTATTCTTCTTCATAACCAATTAAATTTAATCTTACATCATAATTCATCAAATTTAACTGTTTCATAACATCTATTAAAAAACTTTGGTTTTTATTATCACTATAAACTGCAACATTTGAAATAACTATTTGTTCCTTTAATCTTGTTTTAATAGGTTTAAATTTTGTTAACTCTATAGGGTTATAGAATACTTTAATTTTTGGATTATTGTATTCTTTAAAAAAGCTCTTTTGAGTTAATTTACAACAACAAATTATTGTAGTTGAATATTTCTCTATCCATTTTTTCATAAGATATGTATAAAATTTATAATAAATTTTTGTTTCCATTCCATAATCTGTTCTATGAAAATGCGCTATTCTTATTGGTACTTTAGCTAAATAAGCTGCATATACACATATTCCACTTTCATATTCATTATGACAATGAATAACGTCATACTTATTATCTTTGAATAATTTATACATTTTTAATAGCTTGTAAGATATTGATATATAATTTTTTATACAATTAACAATTTTACTTTTACTATTTTTTATATTAATCCTATATATGTTTCCCCCATATTTTTGAAATTCATCGTCGTAAAATCTCTTTTCATTCGTAGATAATAATACATCTATTTTATTGTTATCTGATAAATTTTCTGTTATATCCATTATAATTTTTTGTACTCCACCTTTTCCTAATCCTTGTGGTGAAATTTGTAATATTTTCATTATAAGTTTCTCCTCACCTATCTTCTTCATATATCATTTCTCTTAATCCTTTAATAAATAATTCTCTATGGCTTTCAGCTTCTATTGTATTTAATAATGCTAATAAGCTTTCTTTCGAATATAACTTTTTAATTAATTTATGACAACATAATTTATTTAAAACTTTATAGAAAATATTATTTCCATGACATTTTTGTAAATAATCTTCATAATACTTTTTTGCAATGTGTTCATATTTTTCTTCTAAAAAGGAAGTATCTTTTATTTTTTTTGATCTATCTTGAAATGATTCTAATATTTGTTTTTTCTCTTTGTTTTCACATAACTTTATGCCTTTTTCTGTTTTTATAATTGGTATATAGTCCACTTCAAATTTTTGTGAGATTTTAATATTTAAAATTAATGAGGCATCACTAATTTCATTATCTCCCATATCAAATATAAAATTTCCTTGACCATATACTATTGTTTTTTTCTTATAGTTCTCATAACATCCTATACAATGACTATGTTGGCAAGTAATTAAATCGGCTCCCCAATCCACTATTTTTCTACATAATTTTTGCAAATTTGGACTTGGGTATCTACAATGTTCTCTTCCTCCATGATAAATTACTATTACATATTCATTTTTTTCCTTTAAATTTTTTATATCATCCTCTAATTCTAATAAATTAACTGCATTTGCCCCAGGTCTTTCATCTGTAGCTATACTAAACTCTGTTTCACAACAATTATAAATAGCTATTTTTTTATCTTCACATTGCATAATATAACTTTTGTTAAGTTTTTTAGTATTTTGTCCTACTCCTATATATTCAATATTATCTCTATTTAATATATCCAACGTATCTTTTAATCCTTCATAACCATAGTCCATAATATGGTTATTAGCTAATAAAACTAATGATGGATTCATTTTTTTTATTCCTTTTATTGCTTTTGGGTCTATTTTTAAATTAGGTCCACATTTTTTTATTTTATTATTACTATTTGTTATTGGAGCTTCTAAATTGAATACTTTATAATCTGCCTTTTCCCAAAAATTTAATAATTTATCTCCTAAAATTTCTTCTAATTGTTCATTTGTAAATAATTCAATATTGTTTTCTGTTGGTACTGTATCCCCTGCTATTAATAAATTCATTTTTTATCCCTCTCTTTTTTAGGTAAAATAATCATATCTCCTAATTTTTTATTATATTCTTTAGGGGTAAATTTTTCATAACCCGCGGAACTATAAAAAGTAAATTCACCAAAAAATATCTTATCCTTAACAGAGTATAAATCAACTCTAACAAAAGGTATGTTTTTACTTAATTTTTCTGATAATTCTTTCATTTTATTAAAGTTAATAGGTTTCTCTATTTTTTCTTCACTTTTATTACCACCTTCAGTTAAATTTAATTTATTCCAATTTTCATCAAAAAATGTCTCCTTAAAATCTGTAAATCTATCAGTACAAACTAATATCATTTTTACTTTTCCATTAAAACAATAAAATTTATAATCTTTTAATTGAGTTTTAGATTCGTCAACTATATATTTTTCAATAATTATCCTTGGTTTAATATTTTTATAAGACCATTCCCTACTAAAATAATAATAATTTTTTTTCATACTTTTTTTTATCTTTTTTTCAGCTTTTTTTATGTCTAATTCTTTTTTATCTTTGCATATAACTACGCCTCCTGAATCATGTGTACACTTTATTACAAATTGATCAGGTAGTTTTTCAAAGTTTATATCCTCAAATTTATCATATATTCCTATCGTAGGTATGGTATATTCATTCCCTATTTTCTGTGAAATATATTTTTTTACTTCATATTTGTCTGTCATTTGAGTATATTCTTGTTTTCTATCATATAACTTTAACCATTGAGACTTTTCATCAAATGTTTGCGGGTTTTCTAAATTTAATTTTTCTTTCATCATTAGTTTATATTGTATCTCTAAATATTTTTTATCATTCAAAAAATTAAACATATTAAAATAATTTTTATTCATAATATATAGCATTATTTTTCTTGGATTTTTTATATAGTTAATTATTTTTTTCATTCTTTAACCTCTTTCTATTTTTTTCAACAACTATCAACCCTAATAATATATACAAATATGTAGTTTTATTACTATATGTTACCATTGCATATTCTTCTAAAGTAATTATTATAAATATAATAAAATTAATTGATATATATTTATTTTTATATTTTAGATTTTTTAAACATGTTAATATTATATAGATATATATTGAATAATAAAGGCAAAATCCTGTTATTCCTGTTGTAGCTAATAATTCGACAAAATTATTATGTAAATATGTAAAATGTTGTGTTGCTTTACTTGTTATATAAGATGAATTATCTATCCCTATTCCAAAAATGGGTGTTTCTAAAAATTGTTTCATGCCTTCTTTTATGTATATTGCTCTTAATTCAGTTCCCTCATACACCGTACCTTTAGCTTTCATAATTTCTATATTTTCCTCAAAACGTTCAAATATATTAGAAAACATTGGTAATTTGGATATTCCTATAAAAACAAATGCTATAATTCCAAAAATAAGTATCTTATTTATAAATTTTTTCATATCTATTTTTTGTTCTCTTTTTAAAAGAAATAACAATATAGTTCCAAATACTAACATTATTAATACTTTTCTACTTCCAGTTCCTAAAGCTACAATTAAAGGAATTATTGTAAATAAATAGTAAAACTTTTTGTTTTCGTATAATCCAAAAAATATTGAAATTATAACAGCTATTGCTGTTTGTTGTCCTATTGAATTTACATTATCTATTTCTTGACCTATTCTTTCTCCATCAATAAGTTTATTTATATATTCCCCGATTCCATAATATGCAATCACATAAATTGAAAATAAAATTCCTGCATACATCAATATTTTTAATAATTTTCGCTCTCCATTTTCAATACTTATAAAAAAGTTGTATGATATTAGCAAAAAAATATTCAATAATAATAATGTTTTAGATTTTTCTATGGACATTTCTGGATTTATAGCCCAAAAATTAGATAAAAAGCAGTAAAACACAAATATAAATAAAACTAAAATAGGAATACAATATTTTATCTTTTTTGTTTTTAAAATTGTTAATAGTTCTAACCCCATAAATGCCATCAAAATTATTTCTGTATACACTACAGTATCTACCTTTGAACCAAATATATAGAAAGTTAATACATATAAAAAAAATAATACTAATTTTATATTTTCTAATAGCTTATTATTATCAATTTTTCTCATTATCTCTCCTTCTTTTGTTATTTTAGTAATTATGAACTACTTTTTCTATATATTCGTACCATATTTTATTTATTTCTTCTTCATTTAATTTTGATACGAATTTTCTTGCATTTTCAGAAATTTTTTTTATTTCTTTTTCTGAAAGTTTTAATGCCTTTTCTATTGCTGTTGAAAGTTCTTTCATATTTTTCACTCCTACTAAAAATCCATTTTTGTTATTTTCTATTAAAAATTTTGGACCTCCACATGGGCAGTCAGTAGATATTACTATTAATCCCAATGCCATAGCTTCCATCAAAGCATTTGGCATTCCTTCATAATCAGAACTCATTACAAAAACTTTTGCCTGTTTTATTTTATCTTGAATATTATCAACTATTCCTGGTAATATAACTTTATCTTGCATATTTAAGCTTTGTATTTTTTTTTCTAATTGTTTTCGTTGTGTACCTTCTCCATATATAATTAATTTATAATCAGGAAATTTCTTACTTATATCAAAAAATGCGTCTATCAATAAATTATGGTTTTTTTGTTTTTCTAACCTACCTACTGAAACTATTATCTTCTCCTTCTTTGAAGTAGATTGCTCATTAGTAAAAAATTCCTTCTTTATTGGATTAGGTATTATCACAGATTTATTTTGAATTTTTCTATTAAAATATTTTTTTGCTTCTTCTGTTTGAAATACTATCCCATCTGTCTTTGGGTATAATATTTTTGATAATATTTTTCTTTGTAATGCTTTATATTCTTTTTTTGGATCATTTCTAACAGAAATGATTATAGGAATATTTATCATTTTTCTTAATAAAAGTATTCTAAAATTTGCTCCTGTTAAAAAAGATATTATTACATCTGGATTTTCTTTATTTACTAATTTTTTTAAATTCTTCAACTGTTGCATAATGTTCGTTTTTTTCTTATATTCCAAACTATGATATATTATATTTCTATTTAAAGAATATTCTATTTTATTTACAGTAGTAATCAGAACAACTTCATTGTTTTTCACAAAATCATTAGCTAAATTTGAAATCACTCTTTCTGCTCCACCCTTTTTAAGACTTCCTATATAAAATAAGATTTTCAATTTTTTACTCTTCCTTTCATATATTGTATTTTATCTAAAAATCCTTTCTTTTTTATTACTCAATTAGTTTTTTACATTTTTTCAGTACTAAAATTCTACTGTAAATATTTCTGTAATTTTTCAGCTATATCTAAATATTATTTTTTATAAAGCGAATATGCATTTAATATTAATCTTTTCAAATATTCTTTATTGTTTCTTTTTTCAATTAATTGTACTTATACATATTTTTTAATTCTTCATAAAATCAAGTTTTGTAACATTTTTTGACTAGACAATAATATAATAAAATAAATTTTGTCATATTATCTCCTTTTTTATATATATTTTTTCAGTTCTTGTATAAATATCTTCATCGCACTTTCAGGTGTGTATTTTTTACTTTCTTTCAAACAGGCATATTTCATTTTTAATAATTGTTCTTGATTTTTATAAAGTTCAATTAATTTGTTACACACTTCTTCTGGTTGTTTGATTTGCACTTTTATTCCTGTTTTTCCATCTTTCAAAACATCAAAATTATTATTCCATTCAGTTGCTATAACTGGTAACGCGGAGTTGAAAGCATCTATAATAGTCCCTGGAAATCCTTCACCATTCCAATATGTTAAAAATAACATTACATCGTATTCTTTTAATATTTTTGTAGCTTCATTGAAATTCACACAACCTCTGTATTTAATATATTTAGGTAAGCTTTTTTCTATATTTACAAAAGTATCCACATAATTCTTATCTATCTCCCCATAAATATCTAACTCAAAAATATTTTTATTTAGTTTTTTATTAGCTAACTTTACGGCTTCAATACTATCTTCTACTCCTTTTGCTGGATGCACTCTTGCAAAAGTGCAAACTTTCAAATTTCTCTTTTTATTATCTTGTACTATTTCTTTTTTATCTATTGCTTTACTACCTTTAAAATTTGGTATTACTTCTACATTTTTTATATTTCTTTTTTCATATTCTTTTTTTATTCCTCTTGTTTCTACATATATTTTTGTGACTTTTTTAGCTTGCTTTTTTATAAATTTGTTTTTATCAAAAATTTCATATCTAGTACCACCTATAACAAAATCAAAAACATTTCTTTTATACTTTTTATTGAACATATTTATTATAGGTAGTATTATTTGATATCCTCTTCTTGAAACAATAAGTATAATATTTTTGCTGTTTTTCATTATTCTATATACATTTTTAACTATTTTTATAGGATTTCTGGAATTTTTATATGTATCAAACTTTAAAGTTTCTTCCTTAAAATATCCTTCTAAATACTTATTTATTTCCTTCGTTTTTACAGTTTGTCCATCTGTTCCATTTCCCCCAATGTAAAAATGCCCTATAATTCCAATTTTTTTTAATTCTATTTTTTCCATTACATTAACTTTCCTAGTTCAATATTAGCTTTCTCGGTATAATATGGTGCACAACATGCCGCTGGCGTAAAAGTCAATTCTCCGAATATAATTTTTCCTTCATCATTATAAAAATCTACTCTTACAAATTCAAAATCCTCTGATAACTTTGATGCATAATCTAACATTTTTTCAAGATTTTTAGGTTTGTCTATATCTTTTTGTGCACTCCAACATTCTGTTTCATATTCTAATCTTTTCCAATTTAAATCATAATAACTTAATTTTAATTTTTTTTCACGTTCTGAGCATACTAAGATACACTCTGGTTTTCCTTTAAAACAGTATATCTTGTAATCTAATGGTAACTTACCTTTTTCAGTACATAAATATTTTTCACATATTATACGTGGTTTTATATTTAAATACTGTAATTCAGTTGAAGCTAATCCACATTTTTCTTTTAACCATTTCTTTAATTTCTTTTTTGCTTTTTCAATATTAAGTTTATTTTTATCATCGCATATAATATTATAGCCACACCCATGTGTGCATTTTAAAGCAAATTTATCTGGCAATTTAGAAAAATCAATTTCTTCTGGGGTATCACATACTAAATATAATTCATTTAATATGTTTTCTAAGCCCTTACTTTTTATATATTCTCTTACTCCATATTTATCTGCACACTGACTTACAAGCATATTATCTTTATATGTTAATTTTAATTTTGTTGTTTTTTCATTAAATGTTTTAGGATTTTTTAAGTTTGGTTTTTTATGTGTTTTATAAATAAACAAAAGTATTGCACTAAACTTTGGTGAAATTCTAGTTATTATTTCAAAGATTTTTACTGCTATAGGTTTAATTATTTTTTTTATCATTTATATATTTCGCCACCTTTTCTATAATCTCCATAACGTAATTCCATTTTCTTGTGCTTCTTTTTTATTAATAATTTGTTTTATATCAAATAATAATTTTGATTCATCTTTGAACATATTTTTTATTTCTTGTATTTTCATAGTTTTATATTCATTATGAGCAACAGCCATAATAACAGCATCTACTTTTTCGTTACTATCGTTTGTATCTATTTCTAATCCGTATTCTTTTTTTATTTCTTGTAAATCTGCATATGGATCTCTAGCATATACTTTTACTCCAAATTCTTCTAATTCTTTGATTATATCCATAACTTTTGAATTTCTTAAATCTGGAACATTTTCTTTGAATGTTAATCCTAAAACTAGTACTTTAGCATCTTTTACTACTTTACCTTGTTTTATTAATTCTTTTATCATATTATCAGCAATAAATTTACCCATACCATCATTTACTCTTCTACTAGCCAAAATCAATTCAGATAAATGTCCCATTTCTTCAGATTTATATGTCAAGTAAAATGGATCTACTCCTATACAATGTCCTCCAACAAGACCTGGTCTAAAGTTTAAAAAGTTCCATTTACTTCCTGCGGCATCTAAAACCTCATTTGTATCAATTCCTATTTTATTAAATATAACTGCTAATTCATTTACAAATGCTATATTTATATCTCTTTGCGAATTTTCTATTACTTTTGCTGCCTCTGCAACTTTTATAGAAGAAGCTCTAAACACACCATTTTTTAAAACACTTTCGTACAAATTAGCAACTTTATCTAAAGTTTGTTTATCCATACCTGAAACAATTTTCGTAATAGTTTCAAATCGATGTTCTTTATCGCCTGGATTAATTCTTTCTGGTGAATATGCTATTTTAAAATCTCGTCCACATTTCATTCCTGATTTTTCTTCTAATATTGGCATGCAAATTTCTTCAGTTAAACCAGGATATACTGTAGATTCATATATTACAATAGCATCTTTCTTTAAATTTCTTCCTACAATTTCAGAAGAACTAATTACAGGAGTTAAATCTGGTTTTTTGTGGCTATCTATTGGTGTTGGTACTGCAACTATAACAAAGTCCCCTTTTTTTATTTCTGTTTCATTCCAAGTAAATTTTATTGTAGTATTGGTTACAGCTTCATCACCTACTTCTCCTGTTACATCTTTTCCAACCATATATTTTTGAACTTTCTTATCATTAATATCAAAACCTATTACATTATATTTTTTAGCAAAGCTAATGGCTAATGGTAATCCTACATAGCCTAATCCTACTACTACTATAGTCTTATCTATCATTTTTTCTTTACTTTCCACTTTTCTTTTCCTTTCTTTTTCAACTTATTCTTAACTTTAAAACTTTAAATATTCCAATCAAAGATCCTATACCATAAGATACATGAAATATTGGATATATTATAAAGCTTAATAAAGCTTGTAAAATTCCATTTCTTATGTTCTTTAAACTAAAATAAATATCTAAACTTAAATATAAAAATATTTCTATCATAAAAATCCATACTAAGTACTTCGATTTTAATGCTATTACTATTAATCCTAACAATATCGATATTACAAATATCAATGGAATAAAATGTCTTAATCTCATTGCCCCAGAAACATAATAGTTGGTTACAATATTCCATTTTCCATTTTGTAATGCCATTTTAATTAATTTACCTATACTATCTCTTGGGTGATAGATTATTTTAGTATCATTGAATAAGTATATCTTTCCGCCATTTTTTATTATTCTATTATTAAATTCACTATCTTGATTTCTTGCTAATCTTTCATCAAAATATCCAATTCTTTCAAATAATTCTTTTTTAAATGTGCCAAATGGAACCGTGTCAACATATCCACTTTCTGCATTTGTTCTAAATTTAGAATTTCCTACTCCAAATTTAGAGGATAGAACATATGCTATTGCTTTTCCTACATTTTCCTCTGCTTTTGTTTCTACTAAACATCCTACATTATCTGCTTTTTTATTTTCTATATGGTATATACATTTAGAAATATAGTTTTTAGGATATTCGCTATGGGCATCCATTCTTACTATGTATTTGCCTTTTGAATTTTTTATTCCAATATTTAATGCACATGGTGTTATTTTTTTTTCATTTTTTAGCACTTTAAGCATTCGATATTTCTTTATATTTCTATTAATTATTTCTACAGTATTATCTTCTGATAACCCATCAACGAAGATAACTTCCATCTCATCTTTATTAAAATCTTGATTTACTATTGAATCTATACATTTTTGTATGTATCTTTCTTCATTTCTTACAGGTATTACAATTGATACTTCCAATCTATTCATTTAATTTCTTTCCTTTATTTTCTTAATGACATTTCTTCAATTTTTTCTTTAGTTTCAGCTGTTTCATCTACTAATTTTTCTTCATCATGGATTACTTTTACTATTGTTTTTAAAAGTATTATTATGTCCCTACCAAAATTAAAATTATTGATATATTCTAAATTATATTTCATTTTTTGTGGCAAAACAGTTTTTATATATATTTGATCAATTTCTTCATTTTTTAATATATATGTACTCATTACCTTATCTTCATTTTTATATTTGATACTTGCCTCTGATGTTACTCCTGCTGGCATTAATAAGGTAGCCTTCATTTCATCATTATAGTTATCTACATATTTTCTAACTTCTGGTCTTGTTCCTACAAAAGACATATCTCCAATTAATATATTAATTAATTGTGGTATTTCATCTAGCCTATATTTTCTTATAACTTTTCCTACTTTTGTAATTCTTTGATCGTTATTTATCGTAATTAAACTTCCTATTTTATCCGCATTTTGTATCATTGTTCTAAATTTAAAAATTTTAAAATTTCTGTTATATTGGGTAACTCTTTCTTGTCTATAAAATATTGGCCCTTTTGAATCAATCTTTATAGCTATAGCTAATATTACAAAAAATGGTAAAAGTAGTAGTAATAACACAATTGAAAATATTATATCAAAAAATCGCTTTATTAACAAACTAACTTTTCTTTTTTCTAACTTGTTATAATAAATACGTGTTTTTTCATTTTTAATTTTTTCTGGTAGGTCTTCCCATTTTTTTAGAATCATTTTACTCCTCCAAAACTTTTTTTACGCATTTAATTATATATTCTATTTGCTCATCTGTTAGTAGAGTATGTAATGGTAATGTTATTTCATTTTTATACATTTCATAGCTATTGGGATAATCTTTAATATCAAATCCCATATTTTTATATGCTGTCATCATTGGTAATGGTTTATAATGTACATTTGTTGTTATTCCTAAATCTGCTAATTTTCTTATTACATTATTTCTATATTCTTCATCTTTATCTAATAATCTAACTAGATATAAATGTCCACTTGATTGAAGTTCTTCATTATAATGATCTAGAAGTTGAACATTACAATCTTTTAATCCTTCATTATACATTTCTATAATTTCTTTTCTTCTTTTTAATAATTCATGATATCTAGCTAATTGTGCTAATCCAATAGATGCCATAATATCTGTCATATTGCACTTATATCCTGGTATTTTTATGTCGTATTCCCATCCATTAGATTGACTTTTTGATAAAGCATCTTTATTTTGGCCATGTAAAGACCATAACATAAATTGCTTATATAGTTCTTCATTGTCAATACCTTCAATGTTTTTCCATGTTACAGCTCCACCTTCAGCTGTTGTTAAATTTTTTACCGCATGAAACGAAAAACTTGTAAAATCAGCAATATTTCCTGTATTAATTCCTTTATATTTAGCACCAAAAGAATGGGCTCCATCTGCTACAATTATGATTCTTCCAATCTTTTTTTGAATTTCATTGGAAGCTACAAACTTTTCTTTATTTTTATTTACAATATCATATAATTTTCCATAATTTACTGGTATTCCAGCCAAATCAACAGGAATAATAGCTTTTGTTTTATTGGTTATTTTTTCTTCTAATTTTGTATAATCCATTTCATAAGAATCTTTTCCATTATCGACAAAAACAATTTTTGCTCCTACGTGTTCAATTACACTTGCTGAAGCCGTATATGTATACGCTGGAACAATTACTTCATCGTCTTTACCTATACCCAATATTCTTAATATTGTTTCTAACCCTGCTGTTGCAGAATTCAAACAAACTGCTTTTTGCGTACCACAAAATTTAGCTATTTGCTTTTCAAATAATTTTGTTTTTGGTCCAGTAGTAATCCAACCAGATTTCAAAGTATCAACTACTTCGTCTATTTCTTTTTGTGTGATATCTGGTGGTGAAAATGGTATTAGTTTCATTTTCTTCCTTCTTTCTTTATTGTTGTTTTTCTTCATTGTAAGTAGGCACAACCTCTTTTATAACTTTTTTAATTTCATCTTTTTGTTCATTATTACAGTTTTGTAAAGTTTTATTTAATTCTTTTAATTTTTTCTCTATGTTTTTCATATCTAAATCAGATGGTGGAGCAATATAAATCTTTTCATGTTTTGTTTCTTTTAAATTTTCTTCATCCATCAATAGTTCTTCATATAGTTTTTCTCCTGGTCTTAAACCAGTTATTTTAATTTGAATATCTACATTAGGCTCTAATCCCGATAATTTAATTAGGTTTTCTGCCATATCATAGATTTTTACTGGTTCCCCCATATCAAGTACAAAAATTTCTCCTCCTTTAGCATAACTCATGGCTTGTAACACTAAAGATACAGCTTCTGGAATCGTCATGAAAAATCTTGTAATATCTTTATGGGTAACCGTTACTGGTCCCCCTTTAGCTATTTGTTTCTTAAATAATGGGATAACAGAGCCATTACTTCCTAATACATTTCCAAAACGTACTGCTACATATTCTGTTTTACTTACCTTATTTTTTGCTTGCACAATCATTTCGCATAAACGTTTCGTTGCTCCCATTATATTAGTTGGATTAACTGCTTTATCTGTTGAAATTAAAATAAATCTTTTTGCATTAAACTCATCGGCACAATTTACCACATTGTAAGTTCCAAATACATTATTTTTAATAGCTTCTAATGGGCTAGTTTCCATCAATGGTACGTGCTTATGAGCTGCTGCATGAAATACTAAATAAGGTTGATAAGTTTCAAATATCTCATCTAATCTTTTTTTATCTCTTACACTTGCTACAATTGCATCAATTTCTATTTTAGGGTAATTCGCTTTTAATTCTTGTTCAATATCATATAAGGTATTTTCATAAATGTCTACCATAACTAACTTTTGTGGATGATATTTAACAATTTGTCTACACAATTCTGAACCAATAGACCCTCCACCACCTGTTACTAGTATTACTTTATTTTTAATTAATTCACCAATATTTTTATTATCTAAATGAATTGGATCCCTTCCCAATAAGTCTTCAATTTCTACGTCACGGAAACTATCCATTAAGTTTTTATTTTTAATTAAATCTGCTGTTCCTGGTAAAATTCTAACTTTACATCCTGTTTCTTGACAAATCTTTAATATATCTCTTCTATCTTGGCTTTGTATGTTAGAAATGGTAAATAAAATAGCTTCTACTTGTTTTTCTTTACAAATCCTTGGAATATCGTATCTTGTTCCTAAAATTTTTTTACCAGATATCATATAGTTTACTTTGTTTATGTTATCATCAACAAGTCCTACTACATTGTACAAACCTTTCATATTGGTTTTTAATGTACCCAATACAATTCTTGTAGCATCTCCAGCTCCTACAATTAATACATTTTTCTTTCCATCATTTTCTGGATTAATTTTTTCTGGATTTTTGTAACCTTCTGTTAAAATTAATCGCAATACAACACGATAACCAATAACAGTTGTTACAATAATTAGAGCTGCTACCATATTTGTTCTTGGATTTACCATTGGAATATTAGATGCAATTTTTAAAATTGTAACAACTGTATAAGCTATTAAACAAGCTAATACATAAACTAAATAATCATTTCCATTTTCATATCTTGTAATATTTTCATAAGTTTTAAAAATATGTAATAAACCAGAATAAATAATTATTGCTAAAATGATTGTATTAATAATATTATGATTTAATTCATCAGTCATCATAAATGAATTATTAATTAATACTTCTGCAATATAATAAGACACAATGATAACTATAATATCTATTATGCGCAATATAATATTTCTATGTTTTTTTAAAGCCTTCACTTTTTCCCCTTCTAACCATAATAATCTATGTATTTTCAAGAAAATACTCAATCTATTTTATTATACTATTTTATCTATTTTTTTACAAGACTTTTTGACGTTTTTTTGCATTTTTCTTACTGTTTTTATTTTCCAAAAAAGCAGTACTAGAAATTCATATTTGTTAATTAATATGAATTTCTAGTACTTTTATATATTAAAAATATTTTATATATTATGTTATTTCTATCTAACTTTCTTTTTTATTTTATAATATGTTTTTAACAAAGTCAACACAATTATTATTCCAAATGTAACTCCCAATGAATCAATCATAACATCAGTTATTTGTGGGCCTCTTTCTGGTACAAACGCTTGATGGATTTCATCTGATATCGCATACAAAATTCCAATTATTAAAGTAAATAAAATTCGTTTTCTTTCTTGTAATTTATAAGTACTAAAAAGTGACATCAACAAAAAACCAACTAATGTATAAATTGAAAAATGAGCTAGTTTACGCACTACTACTTCTACTTTTTTTATAACTTGTTCATCATTCTGTGCCTCATCATGATTTATTTGTTTTAAGATTAATTTTGTTAGATTAGTACTTAAACTTCCTGATTCTTCTCCATTTTGATTAGAAAAACCAAATATGATAAAAAATGTTTCTAGTAATAATAAAATTAATAGTGTTCTTATTATATGTATTTTCATATTGTTTTTCCTTTCTTAATTAGTATTTAAGATATTAATCATAAATATATTTTTTTGTTATACATCATTCTTTTTATTATTATAATAATTTATCTATGTTTTTACTTTATCTAATTAGCCATTTTTGTTTTCCATTGTATATCAGCTATTTGATATTCAATTTTTTTATGTTCTACTTCATTTTTTTCTAGATATTGATCTATTTTTTGGTTAGTTTCTTTTAGCGTATCACTAATTTCTGTTTGAAGTTTAATAATGCCTACTAAATTAACATCTTTTATATTATGAACTTCGCCTTGTATTTGGTCTACTTTACCTTCTACTGTATTTACTTGTTT
>CANRPR010000026.1 GCA_947632535.1 uncultured Clostridia bacterium
TTAAATTATATCATTAAAGTATTGATTTGTCAGCATTTTTACATACAAAAATTCCAGCGATTTCTCACTGGAATTTTTGCTTTCGGGGTTCTATTCTAGGACACCCTCCTTCTTAAATATATACCACGCTTTTCTGTTTTGTTTTATTGCTTTTAATATTACCGGAGTCTCTATAATATTCTGCAATAAGTTCGTCTAATTCGACACTGATTTTATAAATCACACTGTAATCTCTACCTTCTTCTATGCTTTTGTTCAATTCTTCCCTTTTTTGGCAAATTAAATCATTTAACATCCTTTTCACGCTCCTTATTTTTATCTCTATATTCAAAATACCATATTTTTACAGGCAAGTCAATAAAAATAGCATAAATATTCCTTTTTTCGTGCGACTTATATGTTTATTTTTTGACATTATTTTCCTTTTACAACAGATACAACCATTTTATTAAAGTCAAATATTTCTGCTAGTATTTGATTTGCATATTCTATCCCCACTTGCTCATATTCTTCTAAATAGTCAAAGCTATTGATTCCCTTGAAATAGTCTGCCATAAACATTCTTGCTATATTTCCCACATCATTGTATTCTGTTATATAATCTCCATATATTTTCTTTTTAACTCTATTAAATTGTTGTTCGTCTAATCCACTTGTTTTGTATTTTTCTATTTGGTTTTTCAACATTTTAACAACATTTTGTGGATTTGTTGACTGCCCAGATATTAATACATGTGAATATTGTTTTGATGTTTCATATTCTAGTTGTGGTTGCATGATTATATCTCCCGCTTCATATAGCTTTTTATATGCTTCTGAACTTCTTCCTAATAGCATGTATAGTATAATTTCTATTGCTATATGTTTTTTTACAATATCTTTTTCATTGTTATTAATTTCGTCTTTGAAGCCTATTGTAAATAATGGCATGTTTACTTCCATTTCTACTGTTTTTTCTGGCGCAACAATTTCTTCTGGCTCTTGTGGATATATTCTTTTTATTGTTCCTTGCTTTTTTATGTCTTTTTTTAATCTATTTTTTATTTCTTGTAATATATCATTTGGTTCAAAGTCTCCACATATTGTTAATACCATGTTTGATGGATGGTAGAATGTGTTATATACTTTGTATAAAATGTCTTTGTTTATTCCTGAAATTGATTCTACTGTACCTGCAATGTCTATATTAATTGGGTTGTTTTTGTACATTAGTTGTATTGCGTTCATATATACTTGCCATTCTGGTTGGTCATCATACATTTTTATTTCTTGTGCAATAATTCCTTTTTCTTTTTCTACATTTTCGTCTGTGTAGTATGGATTTTGCACATAGTCCATTAATTCGTCTAAGGCTGGATAAAAATTATCTGTTGCTTCAAAAAGATATGCTGTATGGTCATTTGTAGTATAAGCATTTGCTTCTACTCCTAAGGCGGTTAATGTGTCTAAGCTGTTGGTTCCATTTGCTTGTTCAAACATTTTATGCTCTAGAAAGTGTGCTACTCCGTCCGGAATGCTTGTTTCTTCTTTATCTTCTGGGGCAATAAATTTATTATCTATTGAGCCAAAATTTGTTCCCCATATTACATATTTTTTTGATGTATTATGTTTTGGAATTATTATTACGGTTAACCCATTTTCAAGCTTTTCTATATATGCTTTTTCTTTTACTTTTAAATTTTCTATAATTTGCAATTTTCTTCTTCCTTTCTTTTATTTTTTTGTAATTAACTAATTTTTCAAAAAATATATTGTGTTTATTTTTATATTGTTTGCTAATTGCTTTACTTCTTCATGTGTTACTTGTTCTATATTTTGTATATATTCTTCTATTGTTGATTTTGAATTTGATAACTCTTGTCCAAAGTAGTAACTTAAGCATGTATCTTGCTCGTCTGGTATAAATTTTACTGTTGATGTTATACCTGTTTTTGATATTTCTAGTTCTTCATTTGTGAAGTTTCCTTGTTTCATATCTTCTAATTGCTGTTTTATTATTTCTATTGCTTTGTCATAGTTTTCTATTTCTATTCCTGCTCTAATCATTATATTGTTTTTTGGTCTAATGTAGCTAGAACTTGCTGTGTATGCTAGACTTGCCTTTTCTCGTACATTTTGGAATAGTTTTGATGTTGCTGTGCCTCCTAATATTGCATTATATACTGAAGCAATATATTTTAGTTTTTCGCCTTCGCCAAATATGTCCATTCCTATTACTAGTTTTCCTTGTGTTATGTCCATGCTTTCGTTTACTTTTTTTATTTCTTCACTTTCTTGATTTTCTTTTGATGGATTGTTTACAACATATTCTGGTATTCTTTCTTGCAAGTTTTGTATTTGTGTATTTTCATTTATTATTTGTTGTATTTCTTCTTTTTCAACTTGTCCAGATACGAATATGTCTATTTTGCATTTGTTTATTAGTTCTTTGTAATATTCATATAAGTTTTGCTGATTTATTTTTTCTAAATCTTCTATATACCCATATTTGTATAGTCCATATGGTTCATTTTTGTACATGCATTCTATACATCTTTCTAATGCATATTTTGCTTTATTATCTTTTTTTGATTCGATTATTTGCTTTAGGTTTTGTTTTTCTGATTCAATATATTCTTTATTAAATTGGTTGTTTTGTGTTAGTGGATTAAATACTATGTTTAATAATGTATTTAAAGCATCTTTTATTAAATTTTCTTTCGTTGGTAAGAATTCGTCATTAATTACTTCTAGGTAAAATTTTAGTGCTTGATTATCTCCTGTTTTCTCTATACCGCAGTCAAAAGATGCACCATACATTTCTTCTAGATGTATAGATATTTCTTCTTGTGTTTTGTTTATCATGTTTCCTCTTCTTAATACCATAGGAATTAGAGCATTATTGGTAATTTGTTCCCTTTTTAATGGAGTTGTTATAAATACAGCTAATAAATTGGTTTTGAATTTATCTGTTTTTATAATATGAAGATTTATTCCTTTTTTTATTTCTTGTTTGTTATATTCCATAATTTCTTCCTTTCTTTCTATTTTTATTTTCAATATATAGTATAATATATTTTGGAAATTATATACAATATTTTTTTAAAAAAAGAAAAACTATTACCTAGGTAATAGTTTTTCTTTTATATGTTTATATTAAAATTTTCTTTTCCTTGCAGCCTCTGACTTTTTCTTTCTTCTTACGCTAGGTTTTTCATAGTGTTCTCTTTTACGAACTTCTTGGATTACTCCGTTTCTAGCACATTGTCTTTTAAATCTTTTTAATGCGTCTTCTATATTTCCATTATTAACTTTCACTTCTGACATAATATTCCCCTCCTTCCAGCGCTCAAACATCATGTGGAATTTCTTTAAATATTATACTCTAATTAATTATTGTTTGTCAAGAAAAATTAATAAATCGTGTATAATTCTCCTAAAGGTCTACCTTCGTTTAGTCTTCTTATTGTTTCTGCAAATAATGGCGCTATAGATAATACTGTTATTTTATCTATTCTTTTTTCTTCAGGAATTGGTACTGTGTTTGTTATAACTAATTCTTTTATTGGTGAATTTTGTATTCTTTCTATTGCTGGTCCTGATAGTATTCCATGTGTACATCCAGCATATATTGCTTTGGCTTCAAATTTTTCGAGTATTTTTGCTGTTTCTATCATTGAACCTGCTGTGTCTATTTCGTCATCAAATATTATACAGTTTTTGTTTTTTACATCACCTATTACTGTGCTTGCTATTGCTTTGTCGTCATTTCCTGCCCTTCTTTTATCTATTAATGCAATTGGGCATTCAAAGTATTCTGAATATTTGTATGCTTTTTTTGAACTTCCTGCATCTGTTGCTACTATTACCATATCTTCTAAATGTTTTTCTTTGAAATAGCTTTGTAATAGATTTTGTGCTGTTAGTCTATCACAATGTATGTTAAAGTATGCTTGTATAGCTGGATTATGTAAGTCGCATGTTATTACTCTATCTGCTCCTGCTGCTTCTATTAAACCTGCCATTAGTCTTGCTGTTACTGGTACACGAGGTTGGTCTTTTTTGTCTGATCTTGAGTAAATATAGTATGGCAAGACTACTGTTACTCTACTTGCTGATGCTCTTTTTACTGCATCTACTGTGATTAGCATTTCCATTACTCTTTCATTAACTGGTGGCTCTGTTGTTTGTACAATGTATACATCTTGGTCTCTTACTGTTTCTAGGATTTGTACAAAGTTGTTGTCGTTTTTAAATTTCATTGAATTAATTTTTCCCATTGGTAATTCTAAGCATTCGCACATTTCTTTTGTAAATGATTCTGCTGTTTTGCAAGCAAAAATTTTGATATTTTCCATAAAAAACAAACTCCTATCTATTTTTTTCATTTTACTTGATAATTATAACACTATTTATTTTTTTTGTATATATTTTGTCGATTTTTTGCAATTTTATATGTATTTCTATTTTATATGAAAATAAGCCAACTAAAATTAGTTAGCTCTTTTTATTTCTTCATCGTCCATATCCGTCCAAATAACTTTATTATTTGCAAGGCTCTTTTTTACATCTATGATTCTTTGATTTTCAGATCCTCTGAATTTTAATGATATATTTTTTTGACTTTCTTCGAATTTTCCGTCTACAATTACATCTATATTTGAAATAAGTTCTCTGGTTTCTTCCCAATTGTTATACATTTTTCCTATTACATCTTTTTCAAAGTCGAAACCTGTGTAGCACCATATAGTTTTGTTTGGTAATTTTTCTTTTATTTTTCTTACTAATGGTACTAATCCTTTTTGATTAGCATATTCTAATGGCTCTCCGCCTAATAATGTTATTCCTTCTATATAATCTTTGTCTAAATCTTTTATTATTGTATCTATTGTTTCTTCTGTGAATGGTTGTCCATAGCTAAAGTCCCATGCTACTTGGTTAAAGCAACCTTTGCAGTGATGGTTACAACCGCTTACAAATAGTGATACTCTTACACCTGGTCCATTTGCTACATCACATTCCTTTATCTTTGCATAGTACATATAAATTCCCCCTACTTGCTTTTATAAGGGTATCTTATATTATAAAAAAAGTAATGTCAAAGCATACACTTTATGTTAATTTAAAAAAAGCACCTCAAAATAAAGACATTTTTCAGTGTGTTTTTTTGTCTTTTTTGTGTGCTTTTCTGAATTCATTGCTACTCTATATAAATTTATTGCATATTACGAAAATATTACTTTTTCATAACATACTGTTGCATTTGCAACACCATATTTTAATTGTTGAATATTGCTTCAAATTCTTCGCCATCAATTTTCTCTTTTTCAAGTAAAACTCCTGCAACTTGGTGTAATTTATCTATGTTTGCTTGTAAAATCTGGGCTGCTTGATTGTATGCTGTGTCTATAATTCTTTTTGTTTCTTCATCAATAATTGCAGCTGTTTCTTCTGAATATTCTTTAGCTTGTGCAAAGTCTCTGCCTAAGAATACTTCTTCTTGGTTAGAACCTAATGTTATTGTTCCAACTCTATCACTCATTCCGTATTTTGTTACCATGTTTCTAGCAATTTTGGTTGCTCGTTCTATATCGTTACTTGCTCCTGTTGATATATCGTTTAATATTAGTTTTTCTGCTACCCTACCGCCAAGTAATGATATAATGCTTTCTTCCATTTCAGATTTTGACATGAATGATTTGTCTTCTGTTGGTCTATACATTGTATAACCTCCAGCCATTCCTCTTGGTACTATTGATATTTGATGTACTGCATCTTGTGTTGGTAAGAAGTGACTTACTACTGCATGACCTGCTTCATGGTATGCAACTAATCTGTTTTCTTTTTCGCTTCTTACTCTTGTTTTCTTTTCTGGTCCCATTGTTACTTTTACCATTGCATCTTCTATTTCTGCCATTCCTATTTCTTTTAGGTTTCTTCTTGCAGCAAGTAGTGCTGCTTCGTTTAATACATTTTCAAGGTCTGCTCCTGCAAAACCTGAAGTGTTTTTAGCAATTGTTTTTAAATCTACATCTTCTGATATTTTTTTCTTTTTAGCGTGTACTTCTAATATTTGCTCTCTTGCTTTTACATCTGGTGCAGATACTACTATTTGTCTATCAAATCTTCCTGGTCTTAGTAAAGCTTTATCTAATACATCTGGTCTGTTTGTTGCAGCAAGTACAATAACTCCTTCGTTTGTACCAAATCCGTCCATTTCAACTAATAGTTGGTTTAGTGTTTGTTCTCTTTCGTCATGTCCTCCTCCTAAACCAGCTCCTCTTTGACGACCAACTGCATCTATTTCGTCTATAAATATGATACATGGTGCTCTTTTTTTAGCTTCTTCGAATAAGTCTCTTACTCTTGATGCACCAACACCAACGAACATTTCTACGAAGTCTGATCCACTTATAATGAAGAATGGTACTCCTGCTTCACCTGCTACTGCTTTTGCAAGTAGAGTTTTTCCTGTTCCTGGTTGACCAACTAATAGAACTCCTTTTGGTATTCTTGCTCCCATTTCTGTGAATTTTCTTGGACTTTTTAGGAATTCTACTATTTCTTGAAGTTCCTCTTTTTCTTCGTCTACTCCAGCAACATCATCAAATGTTACTTTATTTTTATCTGTATTGTTTACTAGTCTTGCTTTGCTTTTTCCAAATGTCATGGTTTTTGTTCCACTTTGTTGACCATTCATTACTAGGAACCAGAATATTAAGAATATTATTAGTATTCCAAATGGTGTTAATAGTCCTAATAAAGTTATTATTATAGATTGACTTCTTTGTGTGAATTTAATGTTACCTGTTTTTAAAGGTTCTTGTACATATTCCATAAAGCTCTCTATGTTAGGTATGTTAACTTCTTTTGGGTTGTTTTCTCCTTTTAGGGTTACATATGCTTTGTCTGCATCTGCTGTTACTTCTATTTGCTGTACTTCACTTGCCTCTATTTTTGTTAATAAGTCTGAATAACTTATTCTGCTATCTGAGTTGTCTAGAATAGTTGTTAGTAAGACTATGAAAATTACTGCAATAATTAACCACATTCCTAATGTTTTTAAACTGTTTTTCAAATTGATTTCCTCCTTAATTAAATTCGTATGTAGCTTTTTATTTGTTGTTGCTTAAAAATATAACATATTGCTATTTGATTTGCAATAGATTTTATATTTCTTTTTTGTTTCAAATCCGCTTATATCAAAGTTTCTTTACGGAACCTTATATATTGGTTATAAAAAAAATTTGATGATTTTTTATTAATATCTTTATTTTTTTGTTTGGAACTAGGTATTTGTTCCCTATATTATTATTACATAATTTAATTATGTCTTCTATATGAACTTTTTGTGTATTGTATTCAATTTTTAGAATATCATTTATAATATATGGAATTATTCTATTTTTTATGACTGGCTCTAGCTTTTGGAATTTTTTTAGATCTACGCTTATTTGTGTTTTTGTTTCTTTGAGTTTTATTTGTTCATATGCTCTTATGGTTTTCTCCTGAATGTATGCATTTTCTTGTTTTGCTATTTCTGATAGTCTGCTTATTGTTTCTATTATATTGGGATTGAATTCTTTTTCTATGTATGGTATAAGTAGGTTTCTTATTTTATTTCTTGTATATATATTTTGACTATTGGTTTTGTCTATTCTTGGATTTAATTGGTTTTGCTCGCAATAGTTTTCTATGTCTTTTCTTTGTGTTTCTATAAGTGGTCTTATAAATAGGTTATCTCTTATTGGTTCTATTCCTTTTAGGCCTTTTGTTCCGCTTCCTCTTATTATATTCATTAATACAGTTTCTACATTGTCATTTTTATTATGTGCTGTTGCAATTTTGTTGCTACCAGTTTGATGTAATATTTTTTCAAAAAAATCATATCTTAGTTTTCTTCCTGCTTCTTCTGTTCCTATTTTATTAGTATTGGCATATTTTATAACATCTATTCTTGATACATGAAAATTGATGTTATTTTTTTCACAATATTTTCGCACATATTCTTCGTCTTCGTTTGCTTCTTCTCTAATTAGGTGGTTTACATGTGCTACTTCTATGTCGAATTTTATATAATTTTTCTCTTTGATTTTATTTAAAATATCTAATAAGCAAATGGAGTCTGGTCCCCCAGATACTCCAATTACAACTTTATCTCCGTTTTGTATTAAATTATATTTCTTGATTGTTTGTAATATTTGCTCTACTATTTCTACCATTTTTTCTAGCCTTTCTTGTATTTTATTCTCTATATTTTTCTATATTTGCAAATTTAGTGTAATTTCCTAGCCATAGTAGTTCTACTGTGCCTGTTGAACCTGCTCTATGTTTTGCTATTATTACTTCTGCTATATTTTTCTTTTCGCTTTCTGGATTGTAATAATCGTCTCTATATAGGAACATTACGATATCTGCATCTTGTTCTATTGCACCAGATTCACGAAGGTCTGATAGCATTGGTCTATGGTCTGGTCTTTGTTCTGCTGCTCTTGATAATTGTGATAGTGCAATTACTGGTACATTTATTTCTTTTGCTAGTATTTTTAATGAACGGCTTATTTCAGAAATTTCTTGTTCACGACTTCCATTTTTTCTTGAATTGCTTCCTGCTACTAATTGTAAATAGTCTATTACTACTAATCCTATATTTTTTTCTAGTTTTAATTTTCTGCATTTTGCCCTTATTTCCATAATTGAAATTCCTGGTGTGTCATCTATGTATATTTCTGCTTCTGATAGTGGTCCTAGCGCTCCAGCTAGTTTTACCCAGTCATCATCATCTATTTTTCCTGTTCTTACTTTATTGCTATCTACCATGGCTTCACTGCAAAGTATCCTGTTTACCATTTGTTCTTTTGACATTTCGAGACTGAATATGGCGACTGGTACTTTGGACCTTAGTGCTGCATTTGTAGCTATGTTTAATGCAAATGCGGATTTTCCCATAGCTGGTCTTGCGGCAATTAGGACTAAATCTGTTTCATGTAATCCTGCGGTTTTATAGTCTAAATCTGAAAATCCTGTGGGAACACCTGTAATATGCTGTTTTTGGTTATATAGTCTTTCTAATTGTTCAAATGTGTCTACTAAAATATCTTTAATTGGAGAATAACCTTTTTGGTTTCTTTTTTGCATTACATTAAATATTTTCTTTTCTGCATCATCCATGATTCCTTCTACTTCTTGTGTTGGATCATAGCCTAATGCAAGAATTTCGTTTGCTGTTGATATAAGGTTTCTAAGCATGGATTTTTCTTCTACTATTTTTATATATTTGTCTATATTTGCACTTGTTGGTGCCATATCTGGTAATGTGGCTATATATTCTAATCCACCAACTAAGTCAAACTTACCAATGGATACTAATTCTGCTTTTAAAGTTATAATGTCTATTGGTTCTGATCTGCTATATAAGTTTAAAATTGCACCATAGATGGCTTTATTGTCTTCTCTATAAAAGTCTTCTGGTTTTAGTGTTTCGATTGCAGAGACTACAGCATCTTTATCTATTAACATGCTTCCTAATACAGCTTGTTCTGCTTCTATATCGTTTGGTGGTATTTTTCCTAGTTCCATTTTTAGACCTCCTTAAAATATGGTATTTATTCTGCAATTATATGAATTTTAAGTTTTGCTGTAATATTTTCATATAGCTTTATTTCTATATTAAACATTCCTATAGTTTTTATTGGTTCTTGTAATAATATTTTCTTTTTATCTACTTTTATTTTATACTCTTTTTCTAGGTTTTCTGCAATTTCTTTCGATGTAATTGAACCAAATATTCTACCGTTTTCTCCTGATTTGACTTTCATTTTTAATACGATATTTTCTATTTTTTTAACATCTTGCCTTGCATCTTCTCTTTCTAATTCTTTTTTATGTTCTTCTGATTCTTGTTTTACTTTTAAATTATTCATGTTTCCTTTGTCTGCTGGAACTGCTAAATTTTTAGGAAATAAATAATTATTTGCATATCCATCACTTGCATTAATTATTTGATCTTTTTTTCCTACTCCTTTTATATCTGCTTTTAAAATAACTTTCATAATCTTTCTCTCCTTCTTTTTTCTGGCAGGTGTCCAATTGGGGACGGTTCTTTTTTGGACATTTTGTCCAAAAAAGAACCGTCCCTAATTGGACACTGACTAACCTGCCATATACTCGTCAATTTTATTTATAAGATTTTGCTTTACTTCTTGTTTTGTCATTCCTTCGAGTTGGGCACCTGCTAATGTTATATGTCCTCCTCCGCCTAGCTTTTCTAGTATTACTTGTACATTTATATCTCCTATTGAACGCCCACTGATACATACTTTGTCTCCTACATCTCCTATTACGAATGATGCTGTTATATCACTTATTGTAAGTAATTCGTCTGCTGCTTTGGCGCAAATTAGGTTTGCATTTTTATCTTGTTTTTCGTATATTGATATTGCTATGCTATCATGTACTACCTCGGCATCTTTTACAACTTGTGATATTATTTTGTAGTTTTCTAAATCGCTTTGGAACCATTTTTTTACTTTTATAATGTCTACTCCGCATTTTCTTAGGTATGCTGCTGCTTCAAATGTTCTTACACCTGTTTTGAAAGTGAAGTTTTTTGTATCCATCATTATTCCTGCATATAGTGCTTCTGTTTCAACGGTTTTTAAGTTTACAACTGTTCCTATATATTGTAATACTTCTGTTACTAGCTCTGCTGCTGATGATGCATATACTTCGTGAAAAGTTATTGTTGCATTATCTATGAAGTCTGTTCCTCTTCTATGATGGTCTATTACTACGATTTTACTTGTTTTTTCTAATAACTCTGGTACTTCTACATATCCTCTTTTATGTGTGTCTACTACTATTAATAGTGTGTCTTGTGTTATTAATGATAGTGCTTTTGATTTGTCTATGAATATTTCTTCATCTTCTTCTTTGTTTACTGCATCTATTAATGGTGCTATTGTTTGACCATTGCTTTCATTTACGATATATGCTGTTTTTCCTAGTGTTTTAGCAATTCTATACATTCCTAACCCTGAACCAATTGAGTCTATATCTCCGTTTGCGTGTCCCATTATTAGTATATCTTTGGATTCTATTATTAGTTCTTCTAATGCATTTGCTATAATTCTGGCTTTTACTTTTGTTCTTTTTTCTAGTTCTTGTGCTCTACCTCCAAAGAATAGATATTTTCCATTTTCTCTTGTTACGGCTTGGTCTCCTCCTCTTCCTAATGCAATATCCATTCCGGCTAAGGCTGATTTGTATTTTTCGTATTGTGTTTCTCCTTCTGCTGATATAGATATGCTTAGTGTTATTTGTAGACCTCCTTCTAGTTTTATTTCCTTTACTGTATCTAGTATTTCAAATTTATCGTCTTTTAATTTTTCTAGATATTTTTGTTCAAAAATGTATACAAATGTTTCTCTTTCTGCTTTTACTACTAAACCTTTTGTTTTACTTGCCCAATCGTATATGTTTTTCTCAATTTGAGCTATTATTTGTGGCTTTTCTTCTGCTGATATCCTTTGCATTATTTCTTCATAGTTATCTATTGTTATTATTCCTATACATGTTTGTGTATCTCTATATTTCTTTTCTATTTTTACATTTTCTGTTATGTCTATAAAGTATATCATTGTCATGTATTCGTTTTGTTTTCTTTTGTTATTTTGTTTTGATTTTACATATTGTGCTATTATATCATAGATTTTATTATCTATTGTTATTTGTTTTAATATTGTTTTGTCCTTTGTTTTGTTGGCATCTTTGTCATTTTCTTTTTCTTCTATTTCTACTTTTATTTCTTTTACTAATTCGTCTATTGTACTGTCTATATCTGTTTGTTGAAATTCTGTTACGAATTTAGAACTTCTCCATATAACACTTCCATCTGTTTCTATTATTATTAATGGAAATGGCGATTTTATTAATGTGCTTTTGGCTGCCGAGTTTACATTTATAGTTAGTTCTTGTATGTGTTCTGATATTTCTGCTTTTCTTTTGTTGTTTGTGAATATGGCATAGAAGCACACTAAGCCAAAGAATATTACTGATGGCATTATTAGTGTTATTTGAAAACAACATATTATTATTAATAATGTTGCTATTATTATTAAATATATTTTGGTTCTTGAGTTTAATATTTCAAATGCTTTTTTGCTTGTATTTTGCATAAAATTCTCCTTTACTAATATAGCAATATTTTACTATTTGTTTAGCTTTTTGTCAAGAGTTATGCCTTTTTCATAGCTTTTTGTATTTTCTTTGTTGTTATATTTGTTTTGTAGAAATCTTTTAGTGAACATCCTGCTCTACCGCTTCCAGCACACGCACATGCGCAACTGCTAGCACAACTACTGTGTGCACATGCACAACTGCTATGTACACATCCTCCACGATATCCTCCACGGTATCCACCATAATATCCTCCTCCATAGAAACCTCTGTGTCCATAATAGTCTCCACCACTACTCATTCTTACAGCTCTTACAATTAGTGCCAATAGCATGAAAAATACATATAAGAATGCTGGACCAGGGTAATGATTGCTTGCTTGAGTATCTGTGCTTAAACTGCCAAATGCTTTTTTGCTATATGTGATGTTTGCTGTTACTTTTGCTCCTTTTGATAGATTTTTTTTATTCCATATTAGGTAGTTGTCTTCTTGTTTGTTTTTGTTACTTTTTTTGACTTGGTCTTTGTTCCATTTTATTGTTAGGTTATCTATTCTTATATCTGTGAACCATGCTGGTGTGAATTCGTATTTGCAGTTTCCCCAAGATGTTTTGTACATTCTTCTTTGATGTATTGAGTATTTGAAGGTTATTTCTTCGTTTGAATTGTATGGTCTGTCGAATGTGATTTTTACAAATGCTCCATTGTATTTTTTTATGTCTTTTATGTTGGAGGTTAATGCTTTTTCTGAGTCAAAGGATTCGTTTGGTGTTCCTATTTGTACCCATTCTAGTGGTCCTTGGGTTATTGAGTCTAGCACTTTCCATGTTATTTCATATGTTATATCTAAGCTTCCATCATTCATTCTTGGCTCTACTGTTACTACATAGTTTGTTATTTCGTCTGTATCTGCATAACTTGTTGTGTTTATTGTGAATATTGCTAGTATTATAAGTATAATGCTTAAAATTGTATATGTTTTTTTCATTTTAGCAACCCCTTCCTTTTTCTTTTAATGGACATTGTCCTGTTGTTTTGGCTGAGTTTGCTCTTATTTTTTTACATTCTTTGTTGTTCCAAATTTTGTTCCATGGTGTTGTTAGCATGTTTCCTAAACCTGAATTTTCTCCTAACCAACTTTGGCATGGTACTACTTGGCCATCTGGTGCTATTGCCATGTTGCTTAGACATGCTCCACAGGTTGGAACATTTAGCCCTAGTTCTTGTAGTTTTTCTTCTGATACCCATCCTGGTGATGTGAAACTGATTTCCATTAAATTTTCTTTTGTGTAGTTGTATGCTTCTTTTAGTATGTTGTATAGTTCTTCTTGTGTTAATTGTGTTTGTTTTGATTCTTCTGTGGTTGCATTGCCTGTGATTATTAATCCTGAGCATGTTACATATTTTATTCCTAATTCATGTAAGAATTTTAGTGTTTCTATATAGTTTTTATTTATTGAACATAGTGGTGTGTTTATGCTTATTGCTAGGTTGGCTTTTATTGCATTTTTTATACCTTGAACTGTTTTGTCGAAGTTGTTTGCTCCTACTAGTTTGTTATGTTCTTCTTTATTTGCTGAGTAGAAAGTTATTTGCACACTGTCTAGGCTTGCATTGTATAGCTGGTTGCATAGTTCTTCTGTTAGTAATACTCCATTTGTGTTTAGTCTTGTTATGAACCATTTTGAATAGTCTATTAGTTCGACTAGGTCTTTTCTTATTGTTGGTTCTCCACCTGTGAAGGTTAATTGTGGAATGTATGCTTCTTTGCATTTATCTATTATTTTTTTCCATTCTTCTGTTGTTATCTCTTTTGTTTCTGCTTGACTTTGACCTGCTGCATAACAATGTAAGCATTTTTGGTTGCAATTCCACTTTCCTTCTTTTGTCATTGAGCTCATCATTAGGTCCATTCTATGTGGTGCTTTCATTTGGCTTGCATATCTTCCAATTGATAGTTGCCCTATTTGTTCTCCGTGGCTCTCTACCTTCTGCTATATCTATAAATACTGATAGTATTTTGTTTAGGTCTTCTTTTAATACTATTCTTCCTGGTTTTCTATATATTTCTAACGCTTTGTTTACTGTTTGTGTTATTACTTTTTTTAATTCTTCTTGCGTAACTTCGTTTCCTTTGTATGCGTTTACTTCTTTTATGAATATTGCAAGTAATATTGTCCATGCTAAGTTTATTGGAACGATGTCTTTTCCATTTAATATTACTACACTTGGATTTGCTTTTATTGGATTGTATTTTGCTGGGACTAGATGTATTCTTACTACTCCTGGTTCATATGGATTTAGGGTTGTGTGTAATACTTCCATTAGGTTTTTTTTATAAAATTTTCTCTCTTTATAGTTCATTATTTTTATATGCTAGTTTTGGGTTAGCATATCCCCCTTTCTTTTGTTATTGTTTTTATATTATCATATATATTTATTTTTTTCTATATAAGTTATAAATTATTTTTGCTATGTACTGTTAATAATAAAAAACAGAGAATATTAGCTTTACTTGCTATATATTCTCTGTTTTTTATTATTGTACTAGGTCTGTTTGTTCTATATCGTTTTCTTCTTTTTCTACTTCGGTGTTTATTTTTATATTTTTGTATATGTTCATACCTGTTCCAGCTGGTATTAGTTTTCCTATAATAACATTTTCTTTTAATCCTATTAATGGATCTATTTTACCTTTTATTGCTGCTTCTGTTAGAACTCTTGTTGTTTCTTGGAAAGATGCTGCAGATAAGAAGCTTTCTGTTGCAAGTGATGCCTTTGTAATTCCTAGTAATGCTCGTTTTCCTGTTGCTGGTCGTTTTCCTTCTGCTTTTACTTTTTCATTTTCTTCTTCAAATTCATATATGTCTATTAATGAACCTGGGAACATGTTTGTATCACCATTATCTTCTACTCTTATTTTCTTTAACATCTGTCTTCCTATAACTTCGATATGCTTGTCGTTGATGTCAACACCTTGGTTCCTATATACTTTTTGTACTTCTTCTATTAAGTACTCGTATACGCCTTCTGGACCTTTAATTAATAGAATTTCATTTGGATTTATTGAACCTTCTGTTAATTGTTCTCCAGCCTCTATTTCTTGGCCTTCTTTTACTTTTAGTTTTGATCCAAATGGGATTGTGTAAGTTTTTGCATCGTTTTTAGCAGTAACTGTAATTTCCTTTTTCTTTTTATCGTCTGATATACTTACTTTTCCTGCAATTTCAGAAATTATTGCAAGTCCTTTTGGTTTTCTTGCTTCAAATAATTCCTCAACTCTAGGAAGACCTTGTGTAATATCTCCTCCTGCTACACCTCCTTGGTGGAAGGTTCTCATTGTTAATTGTGTACCTGGTTCACCAATTGATTGTGCAGCTATAATTCCTACTGCTTCTCCTATGCTTACTTCTTCTCTTGTTGCTAAGCCCATTCCATAACATTTTGCACATACTCCATGTTTTGAATGACAGCCTAATGCTGAACGCACTTTTACTTTTGTGTATCCAGCTGCAACAATCTTTTCTGCTATTGCTTCTGTTATCATAGTGTTTGTGTCTACTATTAATTCCTTTGTGTTTGGATCTATAATGTCTTCTAAAGCGTATCTTCCTTCTAGTCTTTCTTGTAATTTTTCTATAATTTGATTTCCGTCTTTTATGTCTTCTATTTCTATTCCTTCATGTGTTCCGCAATCGTGTTCTCTTACGATAATGTCTTGTGATACATCAACTAATCTTCTTGTTAAGTATCCAGAGTCTGCTGTTCTTAGCGCTGTATCTGCTAGACCTTTTCTACCTCCATGTGATGAAACGAAATATTCTAGAGCGTCTAGTCCTTCTCTGAATGAAGAACGAATTGGTATTTCTACTGCTCTACCTGATGTGTTTGCCATAAGTCCACGCATACCTGCTACTTGTCTTAATTGGTTCATATTTCCTCTGGCTCCAGATTGTATCATCATGTATATTGGGTTTAAATCGTCAAAGTCTTCTTGCATTGCGTCTGTTACTTCGTTTGTAGCATTTTCCCATACTTTAATAACTGATTCGTATCTTTCATTTTCAGTTATTAAACCGCGTTTGTATTGTTTTGCAATGTTTTCTACTTGTACTTCGGCTTTTTCTAGAATATCTGGTTTAGCGGCTGGTATAATTATATCTTTGGTGCTAACTGTAATACCGCTCTTGGTTGAATATTTGTATCCTGTTGATTTTATGTAGTCAAGTAATTCTGCTGTTCTAGATAGTCCATGTTTGTTGATACATTTTGCAACTATTTTTCCTAGATTTTTCTTTATAACTGGGAAGTTTATTTCTAGGTCAAAGGCATGTTCTGGATCTGTTCTGTCTACAAATCCTAAGTCTTGTGGAATTCCTTCATTATAAATAACTCTTCCTACTGTTGTTTCTACTTTTTTATGTTTTAATTCTCCATCTATCTCTTTGAACATTCTAATGTATACTTTTGCGTGTAAATCTACTTCTTTGTTTGCATATGCCATTAATGCTTCTTCTACATCTTTAAAGTATGTGCCTTCACCTTTTTCGCCTTCTACTTCCATTGTTAAGTAGTAACTTCCTAAAATCATATCTTGTGTTGGTACTGTAACTGGCTTACCATCTTGTGGTTTTAGTAAGTTATTTACAGATAGCATTAAATATCTTGCTTCTGCTTGTGCTTCTGGTGAAAGTGGTACATGCACTGCCATTTGGTCACCATCGAAGTCTGCATTGAAGGCTGTACATACTAATGGGTGTAGTTTTATTGCTCTACCTTCTACTAAAACTGGCTCGAATGCTTGAATTCCTAGTCTGTGTAGTGTTGGAGCACGGTTTAGCATTACTGGATGGTCTTTTATAACATCTTCTAGAATGTCCCAAACTTCTGGTCTTAATCTTTCTACCATTCTTTTTGCGTTTTTAATGTTGTGTGCTATGCCTCTTCCTACTAGTTCTTTCATTACGAATGGTTTAAATAGCTCTACTGCCATTTCTTTTGGTAAACCACATTGATATATTTTTAGTTCTGGTCCAACAACTATAACTGAACGACCTGAGTAGTCAACTCTTTTTCCTAATAGGTTCTGTCTGAAACGACCTTGTTTTCCTTTTAATAGGTCTGATAATGATTTTAATGGTCTGTTTCCTGCTCCTGTTACTGGTCTTCCGCGTCTTCCATTATCTATTAATGCATCTACAGATTCTTGTAACATTCTTTTTTCATTTCTTACAATGATTTCTGGTGCACCTAGTTCTAATAGTCTTTTTAGTCTGTTATTTCTGTTGATTACTCTTCTATATAGGTCGTTTAGGTCAGAGGTTGCAAATCTTCCTCCATCTAATTGAACCATTGGTCTTAGCTCTGGTGGAATTACTGGTATAACATTCATTACCATCCACTCTGGCTTGTTTCCTGATAGTCTAAATGATTCTACAGTGTCTAATCTTTTTATTATTTTTACTTTTCTTTGCTCACTTGCATTTTCTAATTCTTTTTTTAATTCTTTAGCTAATTTTTCTATATCTACTTTTTCTAGTAATTCTCTAATTGCTTCTGCTCCCATTGCAGCTTTGAATGAGCCTTTACCATATTTTTCAACTGCTTCATGATACTCTTTTTCTGTTAATATTTGTGTGTTCATTAGTCCTGATGTTCCCTTGTCTGTTACAATGTATGAAGCAAAGTAAATTACTTTTTCAAGACTTCTTGGTGATACATCTAATATTAACGAGATTCTACTAGGTATTCCTTTGAAATACCATATGTGTGCTACTGGTGCTGCAAGTTCAATGTGTCCCATTCTTTCTCTTCTTACTTTGGCTTTTGTTACCTCAACACCACACCTATCGCACACTATACCCTTATATCTTACTCTTTTATATTTTCCACAATGGCATTCCCAGTCTTTTGTTGGTCCAAATATTCTTTCACAGAATAGTCCGTCTTTTTCTGGTTTTAATGTTCTATAATTGATGGTTTCTGGCTTTTTTACTTCGCCTTTTGACCATTCTCTTATTTTTTCATCTGATGCAAGACCGATTTTTAATTTATCAAATTGTTCTAGTTCTTCCACTTTGATAAAAAGCCTCCTTTTATTTTTATTTTATTTTTCATAATTCTCATATTTAGCATACACCGCTGTGCAATTTATAATGTTACTAATTATAATATTATGAAGGCTATTTAGTTATATTTATAAAAAAACTCATTGATTTTTCTATTTTTTTGGAGAAGCGTCCCTAATTGGACAAAATGTCCAAAAAAGAACCGTCCCCATTTGGACACTTATAATAATGTGTCGTCATCTTCGTCTAATAGTGATTCGAATAGTTCGTCATTGTCATCTATTTCATCGTCTTTTATATCGTCATCGTTTATGTCGATATCAGCATCGATGTCGGCGTCAATATCGTCATCCATTTCTTCGTCTGGGTCTTCTTCGATATAGCCGTCTAGTATTTCGTCATCTAGTATAACATTTTCTTCTAGTTCTGCTGTTGCTCTTTCTTTGTTTCTTTCTAGGTTGATGTCTATTCCTTCTTCTATATGTTCTTTTAGTTCTAGTTCTCTATTGTCTTCTGAATATAGTCTTACATCTAGTCCTAGACTTTGTAGTTCTTTTATTAATACTTTGAAGCTTTCTGGTACACCTGGTTCTGGTACATTTTCTCCTTTTACTATTGATTCGTATGTTTTTACTCTTCCTACGATGTCGTCTGATTTTACTGTTAATATTTCTTGTAGTGTGTGTGCTGCTCCATATGCTTCTAGTGCCCAAACTTCCATTTCTCCGAAACGCTGTCCACCGAATTGTGCTTTTCCTCCTAGTGGTTGTTGTGTAACTAATGAGTATGGTCCTGTTGAACGCGCATGTATTTTGTCGTCTACTAAGTGGTGTAGTTTTAACATGTACATTACTCCTACTGTTACTGGTTTGTCGAATGGCTCTCCTGTTCTTCCATCGTATAGTGTTGTTTTTCCGTCTAGAGTTCTTCCTACTTTTTCTAATAGTTCTGTTATTTCGTCTTCTTTTGCACCATCAAAAACTGGTGTTGCTACTTTCCAGCCTAGTTCTCTTGCTGCTGCTCCTAAGTGTACTTCTAGCACTTGACCTAGGTTCATACGAGATGGTACACCTAGTGGGTTTAGTACTATGTCTACTGGTGTTCCGTCTGGTAAAAATGGCATGTCTTCTACTGGTAATATTCTTGATACTACACCTTTGTTTCCGTGTCTACCAGCCATTTTGTCACCAACTGATATTTTTCTTTTTTGTGCTATATAGCACCTTATTACTTGACTTACTCCTGGTGCTAATTCGTCTGAGTTTTCTCTTGTGAATATTTTTATATCAACTATTGTTCCTGCTTCTCCATGTGGTACTCTTAATGATGTGTCTCTTACTTCTCTTGCTTTTTCTCCAAATATTGCTCTTAGTAGTCTTTCTTCTGCTGTTAGTTCTGTTTCTCCTTTTGGTGTTACTTTTCCTACTAATATATCTCCTGGACTTACTTCTGCACCTATTCTTATTATTCCGTTTTCGTCTAGGTCTTTTAAGCTGTCCTCTCCCACATTTGGAATGTCTCTAGTTATTTCTTCTGGTCCTAGTTTTGTGTCTCTACATTCGCAGTCATATTCTTCTATGTGTATAGATGTGTATACATCTTCTTTTACTAGTTTTTCACTAATTAATACAGCATCCTCGTAGTTATATCCTTCCCATGTTGCAAAAGCAATTAATACATTTTTACCAAGTGCCATTTCTCCTTTGTCTGTTGCTGGTCCATCGGCGATTACATCTCCTGCTTTTACTTTTTCGCCTTTTACTACGATTGGTCTTTGGTTTATACATGTTCCACCATTTGTTCTTTTGAATTTACGCAAATGGTATTTTTCTATTTCACCTTTGTCTGTTTTTATTGTTATTTCGTCTGCAGTTACTTTTTGAATTATTCCGTTTGATTTAGCTATTTGTAATATTCCAGAGTCTTTTGCTGCTCTGTATTCTATTCCTGTTCCTACTATTGGTGATTCTGGCATTAGTAGTGGTACTGCTTGACGTTGCATGTTTGCACCCATTAATGCACGGTGTGCATCGTCATGCTCTAGGAATGGTATCATGGCTGCACCAACAGATACAAGTTGTTTTGGTGATACATCTACGAAGTCTACTTTTGATGGTTCAACTTCTTCTATTTCGTCTAGGTATCTTATTTTTACTTTTTTGTTTATGAAGTGTCCGTTTTTATCTATTGGTTCTGATGCTTGGGCTATTCTTTTTCCTTCTTCTTCGTCTGCACTTATGTATATAACTTGGTTTGTTACTGTGTTTGTTTCTTTGTCTACTATTCTGTATGGTGTTTCTACGAAGCCGTATTCATTTATTATTGCGAAAGATGAAAGTGCTGATATTAAGCCTATGTTTGGTCCTTCTGGTGATTCTATTGGACATAGTCTACCATAGTGTGTGTAGTGTACATCTCTTACTTCGAAACCTGCTCTTTCTCTTGATAGTCCACCTGGTCCTAATGCTGATACTCTTCTTTTATGTGTTAGTTCTGATAGTGGATTTGTTTGATCCATGAATTGTGATAGTTGTGAGCTTCCAAAGAATTCGCGTATTGATGATGTTATTGGTTTTGTGTTTATTAGTGTTTGTGGTGTTACAACATCTAAGTCTTGAATTGTCATTCTTTCTCTTACAACTCTTTCTAGTCTTGTTAGTCCTATTCTGAATTGATTTTGTAATAATTCTCCTACACAACGGATACGCCTATTTCCTAAGTGATCTATATCGTCTATTTTTCCTATACCATATTGTAATGTTAAAACATAGTTTACTGAGGCTAATATGTCTTCTGTTGTTATGTGTTTTGGTACTAATTCGTCTATTCTTTCTGTTATTACTTTTTCTAAGTCTTTTTTGTTTGTGTTGTCTAGTATGTCTTTTAGTATTGCATAGTTAACTTCTTCTTTTATTTTTATATTTTTTAGTGTGACATATTCGTTTATGTCTACTGTTCCGTTTCCTATTACTTTTACTTTTTTATCTTCTACTTTTATGTTTACTACATTTATTCCAGAGTTTTGGATTTGTATAGCAAGTTCTGGTGTTATTATTCCATCTTTTTCTACAAATACTTCTCCAGTTTCTGGATTTACTATGTCTTCGTAAGCAATTTGATTTCTTATTCTTGCTGATAATGCAAGTTTCTGATTGAATTTGTATCTTCCTACTTTTGCTAGGTCATATCTTCTATTGTCGAAGAATAAACCGCTAAATAGGCTTTTTGCTGCTTCTACTGATGGTAATTCTCCTGGTCTTAATTTTTTGTATATTTCTATTAATGCTTCGTCTTGTGTTTTTATTGGATCTTTTTGAATGGTTGCTAGGATTTTTTCTTCTTCTCCGAAGAATTCTATGATTTGTTCGTCTGTTACTAATCCTATTGCTCTTAATAATGATGTTACTGGTATTTTTCTTGTTCTATCAACTCTTACATAGAATATGTCGTTGGCGTCTGTTTCGTATTCTATCCATGCACCTCTAATTGGCATTACTGTTGATGTGTATATTTTCTTTCCTGTTTTGTCATAGTCTGATTCATAATAGCAACCTGGTGAACGAACTAATTGGCTTACTACAACTCTTTCTGCTCCGTTTATAATGAAGGTTCCACTATCTGTCATTAGTGGGAAGTCTCCTAGATATATTTCTTGCTCTTTTATTTCTCCTGTTTCTTTGTTTATTAGTCTTACTTTTACATGTAGTCTTGTTGAGTATGTAGTGTCTCTTTCTTTTGCTTCTTCTAATGAGTATTTTGTTTCTTTTTCCATATAGTAATCAAAAAATTCAAGTATTAAATTCCCCGAATAGTCTACAATTGGAGATATATCTCTTAATACTTCTCCTAGACCTTCTTTTACGAACCAGTCGTATGAGTCTTTTTGTACTTGAATTAAGTTTGGCATTTCTATGCTGTCATCAATTTTAGCAAAGGTTTTTCTAACACATTTTTCGTGTTTGATGTCTCTTACCAAAAAAATCACCCCTATAATTAATAATTAAGCAGATTGTTTTTATTAATTAAAAGAAGTCCCTCTTATAATTAAGTTTCCCATACTTTTATAGCTTTACTGCTTTCTTAGCTTTTATTATGTATGTTCGTTCTTAATTTAATTCCTCTCCTCTCATTACATATTCTAGTATTATATCATTACAATAGGGCCTTGTCAACGATTTTGGGGAATGTTTTTATTATTTTTTTGTTTTTTGTGATTTTTTACTTGACATTTTGTTGGCTCTTGTGTTATTATATTTATGTTCTTTTGATTTGGGTCAGTAGCTCAGTTGGATAGAGCACAGGCCTTCTAAGCCTGGGGTCGGGGGTTCGAATCCCTTCTGGCTCACCAAGTAAAATCAATGGTTTTAAGCCATTGATTTTTTGTTTTTATTTGAATATCTAAAAAAATATCTAAAAAATTTTTTATGTTTTTATTTTTACAGTTGTCATATTCCTTCTATATCAACTATTTTAAGAATTATGAAAATCTAAAAAAATTCAAAAAAAGTTAATCTTTTTTTATTACTTCTTATTTAACCTCATTTTTTATGAATTCAATTGTATTAATTATATCTTTAAAGCTTATATTTTTAGCATAACTGTGCTTGTCCTTGTAATCAGCCCATGAAGTATGTAATG
>CANRPR010000027.1 GCA_947632535.1 uncultured Clostridia bacterium
TTATATTCAAGAAGAAATTTTGATAAATTAATCTAAAAACGCAAAGTCGTGTAATTAGTAAGTTACAAGGCTTTGCAAACTGGTTGGTATATTTTTAAATCCACACCTCTCGTGTTTAAAATATACCAACCGAAAAGAAAATTATAGACAACAACTCCCCAACTCTTATTACAAGCTGGGGAGTTGTTGTCTAACTGATGACAATCTCAAAAATAATGGCTTTTGACTCACAGTAAGTAGCATCAAGGTCGAGTCTCATTAAAAAACCTTCTTCCTGCTCCACTACATCCTTCAATTTAACAAATAATGTCATCACATCACACTTAGTAAAGGCTTTTGTCAAATCATACTTTCTGGTGTCGTGAAATCCAGTCTCAATAGGCCGGAGTATGGTCGAATCAGAAAACAAGCAAAACTTGATTGGTTTAAAATATCCTCTCTTATTGTCTACATCCATTAATTCCAAAATCCAGTCAAAAATTTTTTTAGCCTCTGTGGTAATGGTTTGGTTAATTGCCTCTAACCGTTCGCTACGAATTTTTTGTGCTCTTGACATAGTAATTCCTCCTTATAATTACTCGGAGGTATACCCTCCGAGATTTTTAATAGTTCCCTTTGGGTACAATAAACAACTAATTAAATTGTAGCATATTTAACATAAAATTGCAAATATTATATTACATACAAATTAAAAAGTGGCAATATATATTGAAAAATAGAAATTAGTTTGGTAATCTTAAATAGATTGTAGGAAATAAAAATATATTGAAAAAAGAAGTTTAAGGGGGATTAAGAAAAATGAAAGACATAGATGTAGAATTAGAAAAAGCAAACAATGACTATTTTAGAGAATGGATTATAGAAGAATGGAAACATCATAATACAGTTGATCCAATATATCAGCTAAAAATTATAAAACCAGAAGAATTAAAATTTGAAAGTAATGAAGAATATTATAAAATTATATTAAAAAATAAAATGGTGGGATTTATAGGGATAAAAAACTATCCAAAAGAAATATATTTATACAGATTTTTTATAGAAGAAAAATATAGAAGTCAAGGAATAGGAACGATAGCATTAAACAAAATTATTGATATGGCTAAAAGGGAAAATAAAGATATGTCTTTAGAAGTAATTGGAGAAAACATAGCAAGAGACTTGTATGAAAGATTGGGCTTTAAAACCCATTATAGAAGAATGGTATTAAAAATTAATAATGATATATATGAAAATTAAAAAAGAACACGCAATATTAATAGAATATTATTGCGTGTCCTTTTTTGTAATTAAATTTTACCCAAAAATTTTTTTATATTTGAATAATTATATAGACTTTTATATATTTATGTGCTAAACTATATATCTTCCAATTCTATTAAACGAATCATATTTATGTCTCTCTTACACTACATTAAACTTTTTATTGTTTTATTTATTGCTTCTTTTTGTTTCTTCTCTTATCCAATTTAAATATCCTTTATAACCATCTATAATGTCATAAGCAACTAATTGTGGAGTTTCGCAACTATGATCTTCTAATATAATTTTTTCTATTGAATTACAAAATTTAAGAAACAAATGTTTGACAAAGCAAAAATTTTGTTATATAATATGAAAAAATTGATAGGAGTGATACTATATGAAAAAAATTAAAAAATATAATATATATACGGATGCTAGTTTTGATGAAAAATGTAGTATTGCAACATATTCAATTGTAATAATGCTAGAAAACAAAATCTTAAAGTCGTATTCAAAAAAGAGTCGAATAGAAATAAAAAATTCTACTGAAATAGAAGTTTTTGCGGTATATCAAGCAATGAATTTAATTTTAAGTTGTTTTATTAAAAAAGATGAAAAACAGATATTTTGTATAAATACTGATTGTACGCAGGTACCAATATTCTTTGAAAATAATAAAAAGATGAAAATATTTAAACACAATGAAGGCATTAAAATTGATATGATAAAAACATATAATGTAATTTGTACAAAGTTAAGTAAAAATAATTGTAGTTTTGTATTAAAATGTATATCACGTGATTTAAATAAAATAGCCCATAAACAAACTTATAATATGCTGAAAAGAATAAAGAAAGTGAGTAAGATAAATGTTTCAAAAGAAGATATATTAATTGATAAAAATATATTTTGTGAAATTTTGTCTGGCTTTGACAAAAAGCAAATATCAATTATAATATATTTATTGAATACCTCAAATGAAAATGGACTAATAGAAATGACACAAGGTGAAATTGCTAATAATTTAAAGGTGTCAATTGCTACAATAAGTAGAACTATAAAAAAATTAAACAAATTAAAAATTTTAGAAAAGGTAAAGAATGGAAAATATTTATTATCAATATGATGCTAAATTATTAAAACAAATGAAATCAAAATTATTAAAATACCATAAAAAATATGATATAATAAAAGAGACCATGTTAGAGTATTCATATGATACTGAATTTTTATATGTTAATTATGATGAAAAAAATGATAAATACTATGTAGACTATTATGATGGAGATATTACTAGAATAAATACAACAAAACAGGAACTACAAGAAGCAAATTATAAAATAGGTGATTTTTATGTTCCTATATTAGATGGAGAATTTTTAGAAGAAGTGGATTATGTAAAAGATTCTATTAAGAGAGATGTAAAATTTAAATTAGAAGAATTAGAAGAATCAGCAAAAAGAGGTAAAAATGAAAAATGAAGAAAAAATTATAAATGAGTTTATAGATAAAGATATAAGTAAATTAGATAATTATGCACCTATAGTAAATAATAATAAGCCATTCTTTAAGGAGAAAGATTTTGAAATAACTGAAGGTATTCCAAAGTATTTTGAACCAGATGAGTTAAATAGAGCAAGTGGCGGTATAGCAATTATTAGTAAAAATACATTGTCAATAATGGTAGAAAAACATTTAAAATATCCTGATCCAAATGGATGGACAGAAAAAATTAATAATGCTAAAATATTTCAAAGATGTCATGCAATAGCATATAGACTATCAGCTAAAAAGAATGATAAGAATAATATTTTTATTGGAACAGAGTATCTAAATAAGACTATTATGAATAATGTTGAAAGTGAAGTTGAACAATACATAAAGAAAAATAAAGATAACTATATAAGAATTTTATATAGAGTTGTTCCAATATATAAAAGTAAAAATCAAATACCAACAGGAATATTAATAGAAGCAAAAAGCCTAGATACAGAATTTGCACTATGTAGATTTTGCTATAATGTTGAGAAAAAAATTATATTTAAATATAGTGATGGCAGTATAATTAAAGATAGTCGAGGTATTATGAAGCAAATGAAAGGAATACAAGCATCAGTAGAGAAAAAGATACAAACAAAAAATAAAAATATAGATTTTGTAGTTAACTCCCAAACGAAAAAATATCACATAGGAAATTGCAAGATGTTAAATAATGTTGATCCTAAAAATATAAAAGAAATTACAACAAAAGAAAAAAGTCTCATAGATAACGGATATTCTGTTTGTAAAGTATGTAATAATATATAATTAATGAAATGACTAGATATTGATGGAAGAATTAAGTAATGCACAACAAAAAGAGGCTGAGGAGATAATTCTAAAAGGCTTATATAGTCATTGAAACTTGACAAAATTAATAATTTTTTAAAAGAAATAACAAAAATTAATTTTGTATCAACAATAAATGGTGAAAGAGCAAGTTGTAGACCATTTGGAGATTCAGTATTAATAGATGGAAAAATTCTATATACATTAAATTTCTAAAATATATAGATAATTTTATTTTAAGCACCTGATAATATGAAACATTATTAGGTGTTATTTTTTATGCAAATAGCAACATTTTAAAGTCCAATTTTGAATGGATACTTTAGAAGAGCAAAAATATATTTCAAAACATCTTCACTTTTTTACATTAAGTGTCATAACAAGCCATTTCCTTTAATAATCTGTATTAGATGAAATTGATTTAAAAGGAGTTAATGCAAATAGTGAACAAAGATAAGAAAGAAATGAAAAGTGATAAATTAGAATTTAATACATATTGTATTTTTACAGAAGAAAAGCAAGATGTAAATGAAATTACAGGATTAATGTTTAAAGATTATATTGAAAGTTTAAAAGTCAAAGATAAGTAATTATTTAAAAGTATTTGTAAAATTTACTTGAGTACGTTACAATTAAAGTATAGATGATTACAAATAGGAGGTTAAATGCTGGATTCAAAAAGTCAAAACTTCAAAGTGCGGAATATATATTAGATTATCCAGAGAAGATGGTGACAGTGGTGAAAGCGAGAGTATTGGAAATCAACGAAAAATCTTACAAAGATATATAAATGAAAACAATTTAACACTTATTAAAGAATATATTGATGATGGTGTTTCTGGTACAACCTTTAATAGACCGGGGTTTAATGAATTATTACAAGATATTGAAAACAAGAATATTAACATGGTTATTACTAAAGACTTATCTAGACTTGGTAGGGACTATATAAAAACAGGAGAATATATAGAAAATTATTTTCCAGAAAAAAATATTAGATATGTTGCAATATTAGATGGAATAGATACTTATATTGATAATACCAATAATGATATAACACCATTTAAAGCAATAATGAATGACTATTATGCAAAAGATATTTCAAAAAAAATTAGAAGTGTTTATAGAGAAAAGCAAAAACAAGGTGAATATTTGTGTAGCATACCAGCATATCGGTTATAAAAAACATCCAAATATTAAAAATAAATTAATTATTGATGAGAATGTAGCTAATATTGTAAGAGAGATTTTTGATATGTATGCGAATGAGCATGGTACAGTAGAAATAGTAAATTACTTAAATAAAAATAAATACTTATCTCCAGCTGGTTACAGAAAAACAGGAATGGTACAAGATAAAAAAAAGACAAATTATAACTGGAACGAAGTAACTCTATGCAATATGCTTAAAAATGAAGTATACATCGGAAATACCATTCAAAATAAAAAAACATCTATATCATATAAAGTAAAAAAAATAAAAACTATAGAAAAAGAAAATCAAATAAAAGTCAATAATACGCATGAACCTATTATTGACAAAGATATATTTGAAAAAGTAAATAAAATATTAGAAAAAAGAGGAACAAATACCAAGTTTAAATATGACTACTTATTAAGAAATATGCTTTATTGTTATCACTGCAAAAGAAAACTGCAAATTGTTCTAAAAAAGAATTCAAAAGCAAATGCAAAATCACATCCATATATAACTTGTGTAGGTCATAAAAAAAGAGGATGTCCACCATTAAATATTAATTATGAAAAATTTGAAAAATATATTCTTTATATAGTAAGAACAATTATACAAAATTATGCTAATAAATCAATTATGTATTCTATTTATAAAAACAATAAAATTAAAAATAATAGTAAACAAGAATTTTTAAATAAAAAAATAATGCAAATAAATAAAATAATTTATGAAATAAATAATAATATAGATAAAATATATATGGATAAATTAAAAGGTATTATTTTAGAAGAAGACTATATAAGATATTCGCAAAAAATTATTTCTGAAAGGACAAATTTAATAAAACAAAAAAAAGAATTAAAACAGAAATTAATTCAGATTGAAAATAATAATATAAAAAATAAAACAAAAGAAGAATTTGATAAATTAATAAAAGATTTTTTAAAATTAGAAAAAATTGAAAAAATATATTTATATCGATTGATTAATAAAATTGAAATAGATAAAAATAAAAAAATATATATTTATTTTAATTGTTCGGATTATAAAATAAAAGATTTATTAAATTTTGATAAATAATTTTTATAATACTTTAAACTCATATTGAGAAATTATTATTTTAATGATAAAATAATAAAAAATAAAATGAGGTAGAATTTTATGGGAAGAAAAAATAAAAATAAAAAATTAAATATTTGGCAATATATTTTTTCAATCGTCATATTAATTTGCATTTCAATTTATGGATATATGACCAAAAATATTGCATCTGATAATTCGGTAAATAATTATAATGTAAATAATCAAAATATAACATTTGATTTATCTACAATTCCAGAATATTCAGAAAAGCCATATGTTGAAATAAATAATAATATTCCATATTTTACAGAAGAAGATTATACCACTGAACCTTTTGAAGAATATACTGACTTAGGAAATGGTAAAGCAGGTGTAGCCTATGCAAATATTTGCAAAGAAATCATGCCGAAAGAAGGAGAAGAACGCGGTGAAATAGGAAATATTAAAGATCTTTCTGGATGGGTACAAAAAAGATATGATAACTTAATAAAAGATAAATATTTGTATAATCGTTGTCATTTAATAGGTTGGCAACTAGCAGGTGAAAATGCAAATAAAAATAATTTAATAACAGGTACAAGATATTTAAATACAGAAGGAATGTTACCATTTGAAAATAAAGTAGCAGAATACATAAATGAAAATGAAAATAATCATGTTTTATATCGTGTAACCCCTATTTTTGAAGGGAATAATCTTTTAGCAAGTGGAGTAGAGATGGAAGCATGGTCAGTTGAGGATTCAGGAGCAGGAGTATGCTTTAATGTTTATTGTTACAATACCCAACCAGGAATAATTATTGATTATACTACTGGAGAAAGTCAAGCACAACAATAATGTAGCAAAAATTAGTGATTTACAATAAAACTATTGTAAATTTATAGAAAGCAATATATAATTACCCTTAAGTTTATTTCTTAATACTATTAAATCAGATAGTAAATTTCCATTATAAAAAATAAAATGAAGGAGTGATTAAATATTGAAATTAGACTTAGTAAATGATTTATTTAATAATTTAAAGGAAAATAAAACTGTGCAAAACTTCATAAAAGAATTATCAAACTATTTAGGAAATAATGTGAAAAATAATTCAAATATTGAAAATGAAGAAATTCCAATAATAGAAAATATATTGTCTAAAAACAATCTTACAACAGGAAATAAAAATGCTATAAGATGGAATCTGAATGATGTTATATTAAAATATGCACAAAAAAAATTATGTAGTGATGCAATATATTTTGTTAAAAATAATGAAAATGATATGTATACAATATTAAAAGCAAAAGATGGAAAAATAGAGGAAACAAAAATAAATAAAAATGATATGCCAAACCAAGTAAAAATAAATGATGTTTTAAAACTTAAAGATAATATTTTTGTAGTTGATAGTATTTATACTAAGGAATTGCAGGAAGATATAAAAAATATGGCAAAGGAAATATTAAGTAAACAAAATAAAAATTTAGAAAGAAATAGAAGAGAAGGCCATTTATATGTTGTAACTGAAGAAATAGGAGATAATAGATTTTTATGGGATTTAACAGATGCGCCAAAAACCGAATTTGAAGAAGTGGATATTCCGAAAGACTTATTAAGCAAAGCAACAGAAGGAATGGTACTTAAATATATAAATGGAAAATATGAATACTATTCAGATGATGGATTTGAAAGAATAGAAAAAATGAAATAGTTGGTATATTTTTAAATCCACACCTCTTATATTTGCTTTCCATCCATCAGTAAAAGAAATAGAAGCATAATTATTTGCAATATATTTTGCATTCTGATAAACTTGAGAATCTGTATCATATATACCATTAACTAAATTAACTCCATCAGGATTTACCATAGGAACAATATAAATAGAAGTGTTATAAAAAATATTCTTAGCACTATATCCATATATAAAAGAATTATTTGAAAATGCTTCGCAAAAATCTTCAATAAACTTCATTAAAATAATAGAAGTAATCCACTCATTTGCATGATAAGATGCACTGTAAAAAACCTCTCTTTCACCTACACCAACTCGTATAAACGGAATAGAATTTCCAAGAACACTATACCCAATATTTCCTAAAGTCAAAAAAGAAAATTTATTTTTTAAAGAATTAATATTAGCTACCAATTTTTTGTGAGAATATTGCTTACTAATGGAAACTATCATAAAATCACCCAATATATAATATGAAAAATGAAAAAATATGCAACAAATATATTTACAATTAAACACACAATTTTTCGACAAAATACTGTGTTGTTTTTGCAAATTTTAAATTAGACTTTAAGAATTCCCTATTTGTAGAAAATAGTACGAGAGTTCCATCTAATTTTTCATGGAATATTGGTAAAATAATTTGAGATACATAATTTATATTATCACCATCTACTAAATTAATACATTTGTGGTCTGGCAAAAAAGTAGCATAAGTAAATTCTGAGTTCTTAACAAAACAATTATTTAATTCTCGTAAATCTTCACTAATATTACTATTAGTAAAAATATCATTTTCAGAACATAATGCTGAATAAATAAATATATCTCTGTTACTTAATAAAATACTACAATTAGATAGTATATGAGCATCATTTAAAAATTGAATCAATTTATCATTTAAATTCATATGCGACCCCCTATATACATTATAAGTTAAATTTAACTAAAAATCAACATATACATACAGATAAAATATGCATGTATATACAGTTAAAAAATGCATACATTAGCAATATAATATTACAAAATAGAAAAGGGAGAAATGTATGGGAGCATTTGATAGATTTTGGGAAAGAGACGAATTGATTAAAAAAAGTATACCAATAGACAACAAATTATATACCAAATTAGATAAGTTATCTAAAAATAAATATCATACTTCAAAAAATCAGTTAATTAATGCATGTATTGAATATATAATTGAAACAGAAAATATAAAAGTATATAAAATGGAAGAAGGAGAGATTGCAGAACAGCATTCATTATTAATTAGAAAATCCTTATTTGAAGGACTGGAAAAATTACGAGATAAATATAATTTATCAATATATAAATTATTAAATATTGCAATAAACAATGCAATAGAAGAATTTGAAAAACAATTTAATGAAGTATTATAAAAAGAATACATTTCTGTATTCTTTTTTTTTAAAAACTAATTCAATTTAGAAATAAGTTCATCAACATCAATACCATGTACAGCACAAGCCTCTTCTAAAGTTTCAGCTTGTGAAGCAGGACAACCCAAACAATGCATACCAGCATTTAATAAAATTTCGGCTTTTTCTGGGGCTTGTTCTAACAATTCACCTATTGTCATAGTTTTATCTATTTTCATTACTCTAACCTCCATTCTTATAAACTGTAGTTAATCTAATATAAAAATTTTATCATAAAATTATAAAAAAGTATAGACAAAAAATAAAAAATGTTGTAGTATACTATTTAGCGTTAGGTGGTGATGGCAGATAGAAAATTTAACTCATTTATTTTTTATAATCTTTATAATTAATATTTTTATCATTTTCTATTCAATTTATACTTTTTTCGATATATTTATTTTCCATAATTTACAAGGTTCAAAATTAAATATAAAGAAAACTAAATTCAAACAGGAGGAGCAGGTTGAAAAATAAAGGTAATTTTTTAAGAAGAATCATTTTTGTGGAAATGTTTGTTATTATTAGTTCTATTTTTTCAATGTACATTTTTATGCCAATTTATAAAGCAAAAAAATTAATAATTCCGTATGCAATACATCCCTTTGACATTTGCATACAATATCCAATTGCATGGAAAAAAATTAAAATAATATTTATTATAGTCTACATAGTAGCAAATTATATAATAGCAACTTACTTATATAATTTTGTAGAAAAAATAATTAACAAAGAAAAGTCAAAAAAAATAGAATCACAAAGTACAAAAGTATTAAATCAGTTAGCTATATATGTGGGAAAAAATGAGCAAGATCAGTTAATATATATTCCGGAAAAAGGACTATATCAGAACATACTAATAACTCGGTACAATAGGAAGCGGAAAAACAAGTTCATGCATGTATCCATTCACAAAACAATTAATAGAATATCAAAATCAAGAAGAACAAGAAAAAATTGGAATGCTAATATTAGATGTTAAAGGAAACTACTATAACAAAGTAAAAGAATATTGCGAAAGATACAATAGAAAAGACGATTTAATAGTAATAGAATTAGGTGGAAAAATAAAATACAACCCGTTACATAAAATTAATTTAAAACCTAGTATTTTAGCCAATAGACTAAAAACTATTCTAACGATATTTTCACCCAATAACCAAGAAAGTTATTGGTTAGATAAAGCAGAAGCTATTTTATGCGAAGCAATAAAAATTTGTAGATTATATAATAAACAATATGTAACTTTTCAAGAAATACATAAACTAATTACATCAGAAGAATATTTTATTAGCAAAGTAGAAATAATAAAACAACTTTTTACCTCCCGGAAAATTATCTTCAAAACAATGTTACGAAGCATTAACATCTATTGAATTTTTTCAAAAAGAGTTTTATCAATTAGATTCCAGAACATTATCTATATTAAAATCTGAAATTACACGAATTACTAATAACTTTATATCAGACTATGATGTCATGAATTTATTTTGTCCTTCCCAAGAAGAATTAAACTTTTTTGGCTTTGAAGATGTAATAGAAAAAGGAAAAATAATAGTTTTAAACATGAATATTGCAGAATATAGAAACCTGTCAAAAATAATAGCTGCATACTTAAAATTAGATTTTCAAACCGAAGTAATGAGCAGATTAGGAAAAAATAATCCACAAATGTTAAGAAAAGTTGCTTTTATAAGTGACGAATTTCACGAATATGTTACTAACACAGATGCGGAATTTTTTGCTCAATCTAGAGAAGCAAAATGCATTAATATTGTTGCAACACAAAGTTATACATCTTTACTTAATGCAATGGGAAATCAAAATACAGTAAAAGCAATAATACAAAACCTGATTAACAAATTTTGGTTTAGAACAGATGACATATTCACAATAGAAGATGCACAAAAACAAATAGGGAAAGAAGAAAGAATAAAATATTCAAAAACTATTTCTGAAGGTGCAAAAGAAACAAAATACAATTACATTTTTCAAAAATTTGAATCCCAGAATTCTAATCTATCAGAAAGCCTTAATCAATATTCACAAATGGAATACATTTATGATACAAATTATTTTTCACAAAAATTAGAAACCTTCCAATGCCTTGCCTTTTTATCAGATGGCAGTAAAATTGTTCCACCAATGAAATTAAAATTACTACCATACTTTATTCAAGATAAATACATTTTTTAAAAATAAAAGGAGTGATAATCATGAGAAATAAAAGAATATTTTACATAGCTTTTATACTAACAATTTTTTTAATAATAATATCAATTGCAAATGATACCTATGCAGCAGATCCCAAATTAATTACCAAAATAAAAAAAGCATTTGAACAAATAGAAGAATGGATTATAAAAATATCTACACCTGCGGCAGCTGTGGCAGTATGTACAGGTCTGCTAATGAAAAAATTTAGTTTTGGAGATGAAGAAAGAATACGACTTGGAAAAAAACTAGTTAAAAGTGCATTATTTTCATATGCATTCATCTTAGCAGTAGATTTAGTGTTAGCAGCAATAAAAACCTTAGTGGGATAAGCAAGGAGTGATACTTTGGAAGAAGGAACAATAAATATAACTCAAACCATAATAGATACTATAAATGCAATATTTAGTAATATATTTGCATCTATAGATAATAATTTATATTCAATACTTGATGACATAACTTTTATTAATACAGATATTTTAGAAACAAATTATTTTCAAGAAATAATAGGAACATCAACAACAAACGGAATATTAATAATAGCAAATTCATTAATAATTGGCTTTTTATTATATTACTGTGTAAGACTAATTTTATCTAATTTAACAATTGTTCAAGAACAAAGACCAACACAATTTATATTAAAATTAATAATTATTATAATTTGCATGAACTCAAGTTATTTTATTTGTGAAAAAATTATATACTTAAACTCTTCTATATCATTAGCTATAAGGAGTGTTGGAGAAGAAATATTTAATACACCAATGTGTTTCTCGAGTTTAGTTACAAAATTAAATTCTATTATTTATATTGAAGAAAACAGCCTAAACATTTTTACAATAGATGGTTTACTAAAAAGTGTAATATCAATTAGTTTTTTTAATTTAGCATTTTCATATGCAATTAGATATATAATGGTAAAAATATTTATTTTATTATCACCTTTCGCTATTCTAACATTATCCATGAATCAAACATCACATATATTTAAATCATGGTTTAAATGTTTTATATCTTTATTAGTAGTACAAATTTTAGTTTCGCTTACTTTATTAATGATATTCTCAATTGAATTTAATTCAAACAATTTATTTTCAAAATTTTTAATTTGCGGATCCATATTTACATTAATAAAAGCAAATACATATGTAAAAGAATTTATTCGGAGGAATAAGTACAGAGTTTGTTGGGAACATTAGAGGATTAGGAGGGATAAAATAAATGAAATTCATTTTTCCACAAAATTATAACTTCAATAACAAAATATTTGGATTAATAGATTATTCAACAGCAATAATAAATATAGTATGGTATGTTTTCGTATTTTGCCTATGTAATTTATTTTTACAAAACTTAAATGTAAAAATATTTGTATTTATAATATTATGTATGCCATTATTGCTATTTAGCATTATAGGGTTTAACCATGAAAATATATTATATGTTTTTACATATCTATTAAAATATATTCAAAGACCAAAAATATATTTATATGAAAAAGAAAGTAATTATAATGAATAATATTTATATTTACAAACTATATATAAGGGTATATAATAAGCAAAGAGGTGATAAAAATGAAAGAAACAATTATTAAAATAGAAGGAATGGTTTGTAACGGATGTGAAAATAGAGTTCAAAATGCACTTAAAACAATAGAAGGAATAGAAGAAGTTATAGCAGATCATACAAATGGAACTGTAAAAATCATTTCAAAAAATGATGTATCTGAAGACATTATAAAAGAAAAAATTACTGATATTGGATTTCAGGTAAAGGAAGATTAATTATGAAAAAAATTATTTTATCTATTGATGGGATGACTTGTAGTGCATGTTCAAACGGATTAGAAAAATATCTTAATAAACAAACAGGAATTTCAAGCGCAGTAGTTAATTTAGTAATGGCAAATGCTACAATACAATATGATGAAAGAATATTAAATAAAGAAAAAATAGAGGAGTTTGTAAAACAAGCAGGTTTTAAGAGTTTAGGTGAATTTAAAGAAATAAAAATTGAAAAAAAAGGAAAAAAAGAAAAAGCAAAATTTATTACTTTTACAATATTAGCAATTATTCTAATGTATATTTCAATGGGACATATGATAAATTTACCAACAATCCCAATTTTAAATCCACATACAAATACAATAAATTATATGATAACTCTATTAATACTAACTATAGCTTTTATAATATATGGCTCTGATATTATAAAAAATGGTTATAAAAACTTAATCCACAAAACTCCTAATATGGATACATTAGTTGGAATTGGAGTAATAACCAGTTTTGCATATAGCCTATATAATATGTATTTAGTTTTCAAAGGAAACCATAGTCAAGTTATGAATCTATATTTTGAATCTTCTGCCATTGTAATATATTTCATAAAATTAGGAAGATATATAGATGGAATAAGCAGAGATAAAACAAAAGAAGCAATACAAAAATTAGTTACAATTACACCAAATACAGCAATAATAAAAAGAAATGGTATAGAAAAAGAAGTTACACTTGACGAAATTAATAAAGGAGATATAGTAGTAGTAAGAGCAGGAGAAAAAATTGCAGTAGATGGAGAAATAATAGAAGGAAGAGCACATTTAGATGAAACTTTTATTACTGGAGAAAGTAAGCCTGTAGCAAAGCAAGTAGGAGATAAAGTAATTGCGGGTAGCTTAAATTATGATGGATATTTAGAATACAAAGCAGAAAAAATAGGAAAGGAATCCACTGTTTCAGAAATAGTAAGACTTGTAATAGAGGCTTCTAATACAAAGGCGCCAATAGCAAAAATTGCAGATACTGTATCTGGATATTTTGTTCCATTAGTATTAATAATAAGTATTATTACACTAATAACCTATTTAATAATGGGACAGACAATTGAAACAGCAATAACTACATTTGTTACTATTCTAGTAATTGCATGTCCATGTAGTTTAGGGTTAGCAACGCCACTTGCAATAATAGTTAGTGAGGGAGTATGTGCAACAAATGGAATATTAATAAAAAAGAGTGAAACATTAGAAAATGCTCAAAAAGTAGATACAATTGTATTTGATAAAACAGGAACCTTAACATATGGAAAATTAAAAGTAGCGGAAATAATAAACTACAGTAATATGAAAGAAAACGAGTTATTACAAATAGTTGGAAGTTTAGAAGCAAAATCAACACATCCAATAGGAAAAGCCTTTACACAATATTTAGAAGAAAATAAAATTTCAACTATAGAAATCAAAGATTTTGAGAATCTGGCAGGATATGGGATTATAGGAAATATAAATGAAAAAGAAATTATACTAGGAAATGCAAAAATACTTAATAAATATAATATTGAAAATAAACATAAAGAAGACGAAGATAGTTTAACTAAAAAAGGAAACAGCATTGTTTATGTAATAGAAAATAAACAGGTAATTGCAATAATAGGAGTAAATGATATTATAAAAGAGGATGCAAAAGATATAATTAATAAATTATCTAAAATGAAAATAAAAACAATAATGCTAACTGGTGATAATAAAGAAACAGCAGAGAAAATTGCAAAAGAAATAGGAATATCAACAGTTATAGCTAATACTTTACCAAGTGAAAAGGTAAATATGATAAAAAAATTAAAAAATGAAAATAAATTTGTAATGATGTGTGGAGATGGAATAAATGATAGTCCAGCACTAGCAAGTAGTGATATTGGCGTAAGTGTAAATGGTGCAACAGATATTGCAAGAGATTCCTCGGAAGTAGTATTAACAAAAAATAATTTAAATAATATAATAAAACTAATAAATATCAGTAAAAGAACTGTCAGAAATATAAAACAAAATTTGTTTTGGGCTTTTTTATACAATTGTTTAATGATTCCTATAGCAATTGGAGTTTTAAAACCATTTAATATAGTTATAAGTCCAATGTTAGCAAGTTTAGCAATGGTACTAAGCAGCATGACGGTTATATTAAATGCTTTGCGATTACGAAATTCAGGTAAAAAAGATTAAAAATAAGTAAAATAAGTAAAAAATGTCTAAATTTAGACATTTTTTTTAAATATATACTTCTATTTAGCGAAAAAAGAGAGTATAATATAATATGTGTGAAAAAGTAAGAAAGGAAGGATATACGTTGAAAAAAATAGCAGAATTCATAATAAACAAAAGACATTTTATTCTACTGTTATTTATTGTATTAACTGTAATTTCAGCTGTATTATCAACAAAAGTAAAAATTAACCATGATATAGCTGAGTACATGCCAGACACATCCGAAACAAGAATAGGTATGGACATAATGGAAGAAGAATTTTCTGGCACAGAAACTAGTACTCTAAACATAATGTTTGAAGAACTTCCAGAAGAAGAAAAAATAGAAGTAAAAGAATATTTGGAAGGAATAAATGGAGTAGATAGTGTAGACTATGATAATACTGAAAAATATAACAAAGACAAATATACATTATATGTTATTACAGTAGATGACAAATCAGATTCTACAATGGCAGCAAATGTATATAGTGAAATAACAAACAAATATGAAGATTACAAAATTTATACAAGCGGAGATATATCTGATAGTAATAAAGCTGTATTACCAATTTGGATTATTATTTTAGCAGTAGCTTGTGCATTAGTTATTTTACTTATAATGTGCGAATCATATGTAGAACCATTTATATTCTTAACAACAATATTAATGGCAGTGGTACTAAACAAAGGAACAAACCTGATGTTCCCAAGCGTATCACACATCACAGATTCAATTGCAGCAATATTGCAAATGGCATTATCAATGGATTATTCAATAATGCTAATGAACAGATATGACCAAGAAAAAGAGGTAGAAAGCGACAAAATAAAGGCAATGAAAAATGCTTTACATAAAGCATTACAGTCAATATCAAGTAGTTCACTCACAACAATAGTAGGACTATTAGCTTTAGTATTTATGAGCTTTAAAATTGGAAAAGATTTAGGATTTGTTTTAGCAAAAGGAGTATTATTTAGTTTAATTTGTATTTTCTTTGTATTGCCATCACTAATATTAATGTTTGATAAATTGATACAAAAAACAAAAAAGAAGACTCTAAATATTAAACTAGATATACTAGGAAAAATAAGTTATAAAGCTAGATATATTGCAGTTCCATTATTCCTTATAATATTTATACAAAGCTTTATGTTAAAAGGAAATCTAGCAATAGACTATACAGAAAACCAGTCAAATGATGTAGCAAAAGTATTTACGGAAAATAATCAAATGGCAGTTATATATAAAAATGAAGACGAAGAAAAAATTGCGAAATACTTAAGCGAAATTGAAAACAATGAAAAAGTAGATGAAGTGTTAGCCTATGGAAATACAATTAATCAAAAATTAACTTATGACCAACTGAATAGTAAGCTAAACGACTTAGGCTCAGATGTTAATGTAGAAGACTATTTATTAAAAATTGTATATTATGATTATTACAATCAAAATGCGGATGAAAAAATGACATTTAATGAATTTGTTAATTTCCTTGAAAGCGAAGCATATAACAATGAGAAAGCAAATCAAAAGATTAGTGACAAAATGAAAAATGATGTTACAAGACTAAAAAATTTCATTACAGTAGCATCAGTTAATAAAGCAAGAACTTCGAGTGATATAGCAAACATATTAGAAATAGATAAAAGTAAGATAGACGATATTTTTATTTATTATCTTTCAAAAAATAATAATGTAAAAATAAATTTAAATGAATTTATTAACTTTATGAATAAAGATGTTTTAACAAATGATAAATACGCAGCAAAAATCAATAATGATAGCAAGAACCAATTAAATACTTTATCGAAAATTGCAAATAAGCAAACAATACAAAAGCAAATGACCAGTGATCAGATGGCTAAATTATTCGATATAAATAGTAGTACAATGAAAGAATTATATAAATACTATATACTAACACATGATATAGATGCGAAACTTACAATTGCAGAATTTTCAAACTTTGTATTAAATAATGTATTAAAAGATAGTGAATATTCAAATAGCTTTGATGAAAAAACTATTCAAAGCATAAATATGTTAGCAAAATTTAGCAACACGGAAATAATTAATAAACAAATGACTTCTAAAGAATTAGCAAATTTATTTGGAATAGACGAAACAAAGATAAGTCAGCTTTTACTTTTAAAATACATGAATGCAGGAAATACAAATCCAAATGAAAATGTAGACAACGAAGAAAATGCTGAAACTGATACAAACATAGAAAATAAAACAAATATGCCTAACATAAATATGCAAGAATTAAAAGCTACACCAGAAGAATTTGTAAAACTAATATTAGACAATAAAGATTTAGAAAGTATAAAAAATTCTATAGACGAAACTACAATGCAACAATTACAATTACTACACAGTGTTATGACAAGTACTACAAACAATAAAAAATTTACATATCAAGAACTATCACAAGCTATAGGAATAAATGCAGAAAGTACAAAAAGCATATATACTCTATATGTTTCAAGTAAAAACGATACAACATTAACACCTAGAAACTTTGTAAGCTTCGTGTTAGAGCACAAAAATGATGCAGCACTTAAAGGAAAGATAACAAATAGCACTATTCAAAATCTAAATTTAGTCCAATCAGTTATGAACGGAGTTATGAACAATAAAAAATATAGTAGTAGTGAATTATCTAACTTGTTAGGTTTAGATAAAGAAAGTGTAGATTTACTTTACGGATTATACAGTTCTAAGTATGTAAACAAGAATCCAAGTTTATCACTAAAAGAATTTGTTAAATTCTTATTAGACGATGTAACAAAAAATAGTGAATATTCAAGCAACTTTGAAGAAGAACAAATAACAAAATTAAATACAGTAAACGGAATAATGAATGGAACAATAAATAACACAAAATACACAGCAGATGAAATATTTGCTATTATCAGTAAATTGAGTGACGATGTAGAGAAAAACACAATAAAAATGCTTTATACATACTATGGAAGTAGCAAAAATTATGATAGCGGATGGCAAATGACAGTCGAACAATTCGTAAACTTCTTAAATGACGATATATTGCAAGATGAACGCTTTACAGACTTTATTGAAGATGATATGAGGAATGATATAACAGAAGCAAGAACAACCATAAACGATGCAAAAGAACTATTAATAGGTAATGAACATTCAAGAATAGTATTAAATACAACTTTTGCTCCAGAAACACCAGAAACTTTTGAATTCATACAAAATGTAAAAGATATAATAGGAAAAGATGTAGAAGACTTCTATGTAATAGGAAACTCACCTATGGCATATGAAATGAGCAAAACATTTGATAGTGAATTAAACACTATAACAGTTATTACAATGATAGCAATATTTATAGTAGTAGCAATCACATTTAAATCAATTCTTCTACCAATGATATTAGTATTAACAATTCAAACTGCAGTATATTTAACAATGGGAATACTATCAATAGTAGGAGAAAATGTATACTTCATTGCGATATTAATTGTTCAAAGTATATTGATGGGTGCAACTATTGACTATGCTATTTTATACACATCATATTATCTAGAGCATAGAAAAGAAGAAGGAATAAAAGAATCAATTATAGATTCATACAATAAATCAATACATACAATATTAACATCAAGTTCAATACTAATCATAGTAACATTAATTATTGCAAATTTTGCATCTGCAATTGCAGCAAAGATATGTAAAACAATTTCAGAAGGAACTATATGTTCAACAATTTTAATTTTAGTATTATTACCAGCAGTACTAGCATGTTGTGATAGAATAATAGTAAAAAAGAAAAAAGCATAAAAAATGGTAAAAAATTAGTAAGTAAAAATACTTACTAATTTTTTATGTATAACAACACGCAAACTAAAAGTTGCAATAAAAATATTTTTATGTTAAAATGTAAAAGCAACTGTAATTTATAGAAATCTTTCCTGATGCAGGAACAACGGCAATTGCCAAAGTTGAAAGGAGAATATGCAAATATGGATGGAAATGTGAACTATCAGTTAGAAATGTTGCAGTCAAATCCCTATGGTTACATAAAGTGGGATAACGAATTGCAACGGGATTGTGGAAACTATCTAGTTTACACACTTACAAAAGATATCTATAGCAAACTCATTAATGACGGAAAGAGTGCAATCACACGAGATGTATACAACGAAAATGGTATGCGGCGTACAGCAGAAGAATTTTGTTATACTTTTCCATGTAAGGTTTTTCTGCTTACATCAAAAGATGATAAAAATCAAGAGAGCACGATTTTCGGAAAGTTGAGTGTTAAAATACAAAAGAAGAAAAAGAAAAAAAATGCACAAGATTTGGATATCTTCCCCAATTTATACTTAGCACAGAATATGGAAGAAAAATTTTCCGAAGAATATTTTGCGGATATTTTTTACCATATATATCAAAGACATCGTGAGGTAGTCGAGCTTAAGCCGGGAGATATTATGGAAATGCATTTATAGAGATGATAAAAAGCCATATGCAGAATCTAGTATGCATATGGCTTTTTACTATAAAGTATAAATAATACAAATTTCTTTTTATTCATCATCGAGATTTTCAAGTGCTACTTTCACTGCTTCTACTACAAATGCTGTAAAAGTGCAGTTTTTACCTTTTATTGCCTTTTCTACATTTTCAATGATATCATTAGGAAAACGAATACATTTATTTGTTGTTGATGGAATAGATGGTATTTTAAATTTTTTCATTTTACACCTCACAATATAATTATATATATAATCATACATATTGTATGCAATACAAATGTATAACAAAAGTATTGCAAAAAATAAAAATATATGCTAGAATAAAATGGAAAGTCAATAAATCATTGACAAAATATAAATAAAATAGTAATGTGTAAATGCAAAACAAAATATAGAAAGGGAGGAATAAATTAAGGATGAGTTTAATATTAAAAAATGTATCAAAAACATTTGTAGGTAAATTAGCAGTAGATAATATCTCTTTTACCATAGATAAGCCAGGAGTATTTGGGTTACTTGGAACAAATGGAGCAGGAAAAACAACAACAATAAGAATGTTACTTGGAATCATAAAAAAAGATAAAGGAGAAATTACTTGGAAAGGAAAAGCGGTAGATAGAAAAAATGTTAATTTTGGATATTTACCAGAAGAGAGAGGAATATATCCAAAAACAAAAATAATTGATCAATTAATATACTTTGCAGAATTAAAAGGTATGAAAAAAGAAGATGCAATTACATCAATAAGCAAATGGGCAAAAGAACTAAAAGTAGAAGAATATTTACAAATGTCAGCCGAAAAACTATCAAAAGGAAATCAACAAAAAATACAATTCATGACAGCAATAATACATAATCCAGAATTAATTGTGTTAGATGAACCATTTAGTGGCTTAGATCCAGTAAATACAGAAATATTAAAGAATATTATAATAAATCTAGTAAAAAACGGAAAATACATAATAATGTCAGCACATCAAATGGCAACAATAGAGGAATTTTGTAGTGAAATTTTAATACTAAACGAAGGAAAAACAGTATTACAAGGAAATCTTAAACAAATAAAAGAAACATATCCTGCAAATCGTGTAGAAATAAATGTGAAACAAAATATAGAAAATTACATAAAAGAATTTGATTTAGAAATAGAAAATGTAACAAACAATAATTACATTATAAAAATAAATGAAGAAGAAAAAGCACATAATCTTTTAAATAAATTAATTAGTACAGGCATTGAAGTAGATAAATTTGAAATAAAAAAACCTACTTTAAATGACATATTTATAGAAAAGGTAGGTGAACAAAAATGAAAGACATAATAACAGTAATGAAATTTACTATAAAAGATATAATAAGAAGAAAATCATTTATAATATCAACATTAATCATTCTAATATTAATAATAATAGGATTTAATGTACCAAATATAATACAATCATTTAATAATGAAAATTCAGGAGATAAAATATTAATTGCAGATAATGATAATATATTTGAGGGCAAATTAGAACTTCTAAAACAGGAAGATTTAGGTTATAATATAGAAATAGAACAAGCAAATTTTGAGAAAATAAAAGAAAAAATAGAAAATAAAGAAATAGCTGAAGCCATAATGATAGAAAAGCAAGAAAATAATATAAAAATCAGATACATAGTAGAAAATACTACTATAATAAATGAAATACCAGAAAATATAGTTGACTCAATTAGTTCGTTATACACCAAAATTCAAATTGATAAATTAGGATTAACGCAAGAACAATTACAAAAAATAACTCCTGATTTTGAACTTAACATAGAACAAACCAGCGAGGAAAAGGTCAGTGGAAATGTATTTGTTATGATGCTAATGTCCATCGTATTATTCTATGCTATATATTTCTGTGCTTATCAAGTATCAAGCTCTATCACAACAGAAAAAACATCAAAAATAATGGAAACATTAGTTACATCAACAAGTCCAAAAACTATAGTGCTTCGGAAAAACACTAGGCATAGGTATTGTGGGATTATTACAGTTAGTATTAATTGTAGGAACAGCACTAATAAGTGCAGAAACATTTTTAGATCAAGAATTATTAAGTGCAGTATTAGATATGTCTAATATCACAGTATATTTAGGAATTATTACAGTTATATATTTTATATTAGGATATTTTACATACGCTTTACTATATGCCTTAACAGGTTCAACCGTAAGTAAACCAGAAGACATACAATCAGCTAATGGACCAGTTGCTATTCTTGCAGTAGTGGGATTTTACTTATCATACTTTACAATGATAAATCCAACAAATGAATTAAACATATTTGCTTCATTATTTCCAATATCATCGCCATTTTGTATGCCGTTTAGAGTTATGATGGGATTAGCAAGTGGAACAGATGTAGCAATATCTATTACAATTTTATTAATTACAATATTAATCATAGCAAAAGTTGCAATTAAAATATATTCAAATGCAATATTGAATTATGGTACAAAAATGAGTTTTAAAGATATAGTGAAAATGTATAAAGATAATAATTCGTAAAAGATATGCTAAATAGTTAAGATAAAAGGCAAGCTAAAATAGGCTTGCTTTTTATATATTCAATTAATCAATTTTGCGAAGTGATATTAAAATTTTCTACATACCATTTCGCAAAAAATAAAAAACTTGATTTTTGCGAAATGAATTGATATAATATTATTGAGGTGAAAAGAATATGAAATTAATAAAAAGAAATTATTTACAAGAACTTATAGATGTAATAGGTACTCCAGATATAAAAGTCATAACTGGAGTTAGACGTAGTGGAAAATCAAAATTGTTAGAAATGTTTAAAAAATATATAGAGGAAAATATAAAAAATTCAAATATTATAAGTATTAATTTTAATTTAATAAAATTTGATAAACTTAGAGAATATCACGCTCTTAATGATTATATTGAAGAAAGATATATAAATGGAACAAAGAACTTTGTATTAATAGATGAAGTACAAATGTGTGCTGAATTTGAAAGGACGATAAATAGTCTTCATGCAGAAGAAAAATATGATATTTATATTACAGGCTCTAATGC
>CANRPR010000028.1 GCA_947632535.1 uncultured Clostridia bacterium
GAGAGAATGGAATACTAGCAAGAGCAAAAGAAGGAAAGGATAAGTATGCAGAGGCAGAACAAAATGAAATAGACATACTAGATAATTTGGATACACAATTTGAAAGTTTAGTAAATGAAGGAACAATAAATGAAGATTTAAATCCAGAGAATAAGCCAAACGCACCAAAGTTAACAGAAGGAATGATACCAGTATATTATGATACAACAAGTAAAGTATGGAAAGTAGCAGATAAAGAAAATACAAATAATCAATGGTATGATTATTCAAATAAGCAATGGGCGAATATAGTGACAGTATCAGATGCAACAGATACAGAAAAACACTATAGAACAGCAGAAGCAGGAACAACAATACCAATGGACGACATAACAACATTTTTTGTATGGATACCAAGATATGCGTATAGCATAGTAGATGGATATAAAATATCAAATACAGAAACACCAAGTCAAACAAATTCAAGAAAGAAGAAAATAAGCATAACCTTTTTAAAGGAAGATACAAATGTAGGAACAGACGAGCAAACATATCCAGAAGATTACGATGAAAGTGAGTTAAACCCACGGAGATGTAACGCCCAAGATAGTACATCCGGCATTTAAATTTGGAGAAAAGCAACTAACAGGGATATGGGTAGCAAAGTTTGAAGCAAGTGGACTAACAGGTGGGGATACAGGAGATGCAGTAGGAAATAAAAAAGATGAAGGGGCAAATGCAACCCCTGTAACAGAAGGAACAACATATGTAAGGATAAAACCCAATGTCATAAGTTGGAGAGATATATCAGTAGGAGAAAGTCAATATCAATGCATGGAAATGAGTAATAGCACAACACATTACGGCTGGAGTGGTGTAGATAGTCATTTAATAAAGAACAGTGAATGGGGAGCAGTAGCATATTTATGCTATAGTGCTTTTGGTAATGTTCCTCAAATAAATGGTGCTATGAGGACTAGATCAATTGGTGGATGGTGTGACTTTTATACAGGAGCAGGACCAAAAGAAACAAATAACGAAACAAGGTATGATACATGGACTGAAGAAACACATGGCTACAACACAGCATTAGGACAATTAGCAAGTACAACAGGAAATGTATATGGAATATACGATATGAATGGAGGAGCATGGGAGACTATTGCAGCTTACTATGATAATGGACGATTTAATTTAGGTACATATGGAAAAAGCAATGTACATGGTGGTTCTAGTACAGAATATTTTGATACAAGTAGTAACAGTTTAAAAGCAGAATACGAAAAATACTGGGAAGCATACAAGGTAAGTGATGAGGAAAAAGAAAATAGAGAAATAGAAGTAGATGGAGAAACAGTAAAAGCTCGAGAAGAATTATGGAGTGCAAGTAAAAAAGGTGTAGAAGCAGAACAAACGAGACATGACCTAGTAGAAGAAACTTGGGATAACTTAGCAAAAGAAAAGGGAATAGGAATAAATGAAATGACAGAAAATTGGAGTTATAGAGGTTTAGTAAATGGAACGACAATAGGTTGGAAAACAGATCCAACAAGTAAAAATCAAGATAATGGACAAGCATGGAATGGTGATTTTGTAATGATAGGAGGTGTTAGTGTACCATTTGTGACGCGTGGTGGTTATCCTGGAAATGGAAGTGGTTCAGGCTTATTATATTCATTTGGAATTTTTGGTAATGCATATGAGGGCGATGGTTTCCGTCCAGTTCTAGCCTTCTAGCAGATAGTAGAACTTGCAATTCAATTTATAAAAAATTATAAAATCCATTTGACAATAATTATACCTAATGATAAAATGAAATGGATAAAAATATATAACTATATATTTTTTATATAAAACTAAAATGGTGATAAAAATGCCAATTATTACTAAAAAAGATTTACCTGCAAACGAAATCTTAAGAAAAGAAAATATTGAAATTCTGGAGGAGGAAAACGAAACAGAAAAATTTCTCGAAATAGCAGTTTTGAATTTAATGCCCAAAAAAGAAGATACAGAAATACAGTTATTAAGAGAAATATCAAAAGCTAACAAAAAAATCAAAGTAACATTTTGTAATGTGACATCATATCAATGCAAAAATACTAGTTTAGAACATTTGGAAAAATTTTATTCAACTTTTGAAGAAATAAAAAACAAAAAATTCGATGGACTAATTATAACTGGAGCACCAGTTGAACAAATGAAATTTGAAGAAGTGGATTATTGGGAAGAACTTGTAAATATTATGGAGTGGAGCAAAACAAATGCTAAAACTACTATATATATTTGTTGGGGAGCCCAAGCAGGTTTGTATTATCACTACGGAATACAAAAGCATCTACTACCAAATAAAATGTTCGGAGTATTTGAACATGAAATAGTTGATACCACCACACCTATATTAAATGGATTTAAAGAAGGTTTTAAAGCACCACATTCTAGACATACTGGAATTAAAGAAGAAGATATTATTTCAAATCCAAATTTGAATTTAGTTTCTAAATCTAATCAGGCGGGAGTATTTATTGTAGAAGCTAAGAAAAACAAGCAAATTTTTGTAACGGGACATCTCGAATATGATTTAAATACATTAGATAGTGAATATAAAAGAGATTTATCAAAAGGTTTACAAATACAAGAACCTGTAAATTACTATAAAAATGGTGTTCCGGAATTTTCATGGAAAGAAAATGGAAGTAAATTTTATTCAAACTGGATAAATGAATATGTAGCAAAACCATAGCAGTATAAATTTTATAATATAAAAATTTATAGTTCATAAATAACTAGGATAACCTATTATTTATGAACTATATTTTATATCTTACATTATTCTGCATTCTTACTAACTTCTGCATATTTTTTTAGCTTTTCATAAACCAAATAATTAACAGTACCAGCAGGAAATTTACCATTCTTGTCCTTCTTTCCAGCAGGAACACCAGTTAAAACCTCAATGCCATCTTCAATAGTAGAAGCTGTATAAATATGAAAATCTCCATTTTTTACACTATCCACAACTTCGTCAGATAAGCTTAAATTATCTACATTCTGAATAGGAATTAACACACCATGAGATCCATCTAATCCACGCATTTTGCATATATGGTAAAAACCTTCTATCTTTTCGTTAACGCCACCAATTGGCTGAATCTCTCCTTTTTGATTAACAGAACCGGTAACAGCAATAGACTGATTAATTGGCACATTTGATAAGCTAGAAAGTAGGGCATAAAGTTCTGTACTAGAAGCACTATCGCCATCTACACCATTATATAACTGTTCAAAGCAAATACTTGCTGTAAGTGATAGTGGAATATCTTGTGCGAACATTTCGCCAATATATCCGCTTAAAATGAATACACCTTTTGAATGTGAAGAACCAGAAAGTTCAACTTCTCTTTCTATATTAATAATTCCATTTTTTCCAGTATAAGTATTAGCAGTTATTCTACAAGGCTTACCAAATGAATAATCACCAATAGTCATAACAGTTAATCCATTAATTTGACCAACTTTAAATCCAGATGTATCAATTAATAAAGAATGATCTTTTATCATTTCAGTGTATCTTGCATCATATTTTTTGACTCTATCAATTCTTTCAGATAAAGTTTTCTCTACATATTTTCCAGTAACTATTTTACTCTTGTCAAGTTTTGCCCATGTTGCAGCTTCTGCAATAATTTCAGTTAAATCATTAAATCTAGTAGAAATTTTATTTTTATTGTTTGACAATTTTGACGAAAATTCTACTAATTTTGCGACAGCTGTTTTATCAAAATCAGGTAATTCTTCTTGCTCACAGAAAGAGTGAACAAAACATGCTAACTTTTGAATATTTTCAGTAGTTTTTGGAGCATCATCTTCAAATTCTACTTTTATCTTAAACAACTTTTTAAAATCTGAATCCATTGCTAATAGTGTTTGATAAATATTAGCATTTCCTATTAGAATAACTTTTAAGTCTAGTGGTATAGGTTCAGGTTTTAAAGAAATCATAACCATAGAAGAACGAGGATCAGCAGTATTTTCAATATTTAATTCTTTAATTCTCAAAGCTTTTTTTAAAGCATCATAACATAAAGGGTTAGACAATAAATCCTTCGCTTGAAATATTATATAACCACCATTTGCTCTATGCAATAAACCAGGTTTTAACATAGTAAAATCCGTTTTTAGAGAGCCATAATAGTTCTCATACTCAAGTTTTCCAAATAAGTTATGATAAGAATAATTTGAGTCCATAATAACTGGTGCACCTTCGGTTTTACTATTGTCTATGAATAAATTAACTCGATAATTTTGCCAAGGTTCAGCATGTTCTTTAACAGGTGAAGGACCTTGTGCTGGTTGTTGAGGTTGAGTAGGTGTACTTTCAGTAAAGTAAGAGATATTTTTTAATATATCCTTTTTTATAGAGTCTAAGAACTTAGCTATCTTCTTATTTCGTTTATATTTAGATTTAATATAGTTTATATGAACATTGATAGTAAGAAGAGCTATATTTGATTGCCATTCTTCAATTTTTTTATCCGATTCGCGTTCTATTGCTTTAATTTCGCTAATTACAGCCATTATTTGCTCTTGTACAATACTAGATTTATCTTCATATTCTTTTTTTAATTCCTCGTCTAGCTTATCAAATTCTTCTTCTTGTAAGGTTTTTCCATCTAAAACAGGCATCATATATATACCGTTTTGAGCAGTTTTTACTTGAAATCCATATTTGCTAGAGTCTTTATTTAGCTGTTCTAATAATACACTTCGCTTTTGCTCAAACTCTTGTCTTATCATTGTTTTTTCTTTTTCAAAGTCTTCATTGCTAAAAGTTTTCTTAATATCAGCACGAACATCCTTAATAAATCTATTCATATCGTCTTGAAATTCAAGTCCTTGACCAGCAGGTAATGAAAGTGCAATAGGTTCATTTGGATTTTCAAAATTATAGATATAACACCAATCATTTGGTATTTTTTTCTTTTTGGAAATTTGGTCTAAGTAGTTTTTGGTGTACATGGTTTTTCCAACACCTTCAGGACCTTCTAGATATAAGTTATAACCTTTGACATCAACAGAAAGACCAAATTCTAGAGCTTTGATGCCTCGCTCTTGTCCAATTCCTCCATTTATAGGCGACAATTCTGTTGTAGTATCAAATTTAAATATTTCTGGATCGCAATAATCTTTTAATTGTTTATAATTTAGTTCATTTTTTTTCATTTGTGAATCTCTCCTTTTAAAAATATAAAGTCATAATAATAGCATTTTCATTTTGCGAATAATAATGCTTCCTAACTCCGATTTTTTTAAATTTATATTTTTCATATAAATTAATTGCAGGAATATTTTTTTCATTTACTTCTAAAGTTAATGAATTTGACTTTTTTTCTTTTGAAAAATTGATTAATTTTTCTAATAAGTTTGAAGCAATTCCAATGTGTCTTTTATCTTTTCGTGTTACGATATTGGTTATGTGCATATCAAAGCCATCATTCCAAACTCCAGCAAAACCAACTATTTCCTGATTTTCTAGTTTTGCAACAAAATAGTTAGAATTTGGATTTTGTATTTCAGAAACGAAAATATTAAAATTCCAAAAATCGTCAAAGTCAGTTTGTAAAGTTGACTGAATTTGAAGTAAGTCGGAATATTCCATTTTAACAATTTCCATTTTTTTTTTCCTCCAATTCAATTTCTGCACTAGATTTTTTGATATATAGTGGCTCAATGTCTGAGTAATTTTTGTCTGGAGAATTTTTGTATTCCAGAAAAGCACAAATACCAATGTTTGTAGCATTAATAGATGCTTCTAAAATATCTATGTTATTTTTCAATTTTGATTTTAACACATCTTTATAAACTATGCTACCATTTCCGGTAAAAATTATAAATTTATTTTTATCTAAAATATCGCAAAGTTTGTAAATATTTTCAAATGAATATGGTTGAATTTGTTTTATATTCCCATCTTCGAAAGTATAAATAGAGTAGTATACATTTTCGTGATTAGCATCTATAATAGAACAAATGCATGAAGGTGTATTTACTAAATGTGCAAAAGCGTCTAATGCACTAATTCCAATAATAGGCTTATTTAAGGTATCACAGAAAGCTTTTAGCGTGGCAATGCCAATGCGAATACCTGTAAATGAACCTGGTCCTTTATCACAAGCAAATAAATCAATATCTGATAATGATAAATTTGTATCATTTAAAATATTGTCTATTAAAGGCATTAGTTTTTGTGAGTGAGTGTTTTCGTCACAAATTGATAATTCTTTTATTATTTCTGAATCTTCCAATATTGCAACAGAACAAGTATTAGAAGCGGTTTCGATACTCAATATTTTCATTTGCAAATCCTTTCTATAGTTTCTAAAATATTTTTATTTATATTTCCGATTGGATTAATATGTATAATTCGTTCATTAGGGTTTTCGTCATTTCTTTCAAAATTTATTTGAATGTAAGTTGGAGGTAGTGCTTGTAAAATTAATTCTCCCCATTCAATTATGCAGATGCCTTTTGTAAAGTATTCTTCTCCGCCAATAGCGTAGAATTCATCTACTGAAGATAAGCGGTATACATCAAAATGATAGATATTTTTATTTTGTGTGTTGTATTCATTAACAATTGTGAAAGTTGGACTGGATATTTCTTTTTCAAGTCCAAAAAAAGATAGAATTCCTTCTGTAAATTTTGTTTTACCAGCTCCTAAGTCGCCACTTAGAACGATTAAATCTCCAATATTCAATTGTTCTGCAAGTTTATTAGCAAAGTCAATTGTTTCTTGTTCGCTTTTTGATAAAAATGTATACATAGCGTATTTTATCCTTTCATTAAATATGTAACATTATATATTATTTTATATAAAAATACAAGTGGAAAATAATGAAACAGAAAAACGCCTAAACAATAGGCGCTTTCTGTTAGTAACTTTGATTACTTTAAATTTCCAGAGCAATATTCACTTATTTTGTCTGCAATATGTAGTAAGAGAGATATAAGTACAATAACAATTATGAGCGATGCGAGGAAATTAGTGGTAATTTCTTTTGGTAATATTATACCAATATCAATAGGAATCAAAAAAGCGATTGATTCTAAGAAGTCTTTTTTTGAAAAAATTATTAGTGCAATCGGATTAAGCCGCAATACGCTTTCTCTTTCTTCACATAAAATATTTAGAATGTAATTTGCTATAACTAAGACTTGAAGAAAAAGGCATAGCACTAGTGCTATTGTTGGTGATAGCTTGAAAAATGTTCTTGCTACCAGTATAACAATCAGTAAAACAATGCACAGTGTTAGGTTTCTCGAGCTCTGCTTTTTGAGTGCTTCCCTGTTTTTTGATATAAAAGTAATCAGTTTCCGTCTCATTTTGATGTTACCTCCTTAATATAAAAGATAAATAAACTATACCCATTTGGGAATCAATAAGTTACTTAATGTTCATTTTAACATAATTATGTGCATTTGTCAAAAAATGGTAAGACATAAAAAAATGTAAAAAAATTAATAAAATGTATTGACAAAACAAAAATAAACTATTATAATTTATAAATGTCAAAGGAAATGCAGGTGTAGTTCAATGGTAGAATTCCAGCCTTCCAAGCTGGCTATGCGGGTTCGATTCCCGCTACCTGCTCCATATAATGTGCCGCCTGAATAAGGTGGCACAAATCTGCACCATTAGCTCAGCTGGTCAGAGCAACCGGCTCATAACCGGTGGGTCCAAGGTTCGAATCCTTGATGGTGCACCAAATACCATATTCAATATGGTATTTTTTTTGGGTTCAATGTCAATTAAGTATGGTAATGCTTAAGTATTATTCTATCTGAATTTTCTTAATAAATGCTTGACAAAAAATAGCAAAAACTGTATGATAAAAAGGTAAAATACGAATGAAAAGGAGAGAATAATATGAAAAAAGATAAACAGGGAAATAAAAAAATAAAACTATGGGAAAAAATATTAATAGTATTTATGATATTTTTTATTATACTAGCAATTATAGTAGGAATTAGATATTCTACATTATCTAAAATATATAAGAATTACGAGCAAAGTAAAAGTTCAACGAATTATTATTGGCGTTCAGAATCTAATGATGCTGTTATAGAATATTGGAGAAAAGATGCTATTAGGAAGATAAATGTGAAAAGAGCTGGAGACGAAGGCGGATTTGTTATTTGGAGAGATGATATAAACAAAAATAGTTATATGATATATGCACAAACGCAAAGGTATGCTATAAATAAAGCTAAAGATTTACTAAATACATTTCCTATAAGCATGTTAGGAAACGGTACAACTATGGAGAAATTTGTAATTGCTATGACACCAAGTATATCTATTTCTAGTAGAAAAGATGGAGATAAAACATATTGTATATTAAGCAAGGCAGATTCTGTAAATGTTATAGAAAAGGATACAGGCTTAATTATATATGGAGAAGAAGGTAGCAGATTTAGAAAGATTGAGTACAGTTTTGGAACAGTAACAGACGAAGATGTGGAAATGCCAGATGTTAGTGGATATACTTATATAGACGATTAAAAATATTTAAAAAAAGTCTTGACAAAGGAAATATAGAATTGTATAATAAGTAAGCGTTACAAAATAAAGCTTACTTATTTTGTATATGGACAGGTGGCCGAGTGGCTAAAGGCGGCAGACTGTAAATCTGTTCTCATTTGAGTACGAAGGTTCGAATCCTTCCCTGTCCACCAGATATAAATGGTTTATAAATAGCTTGTATCTAAGGATACAGGCTATTTACTTTTCTTGATTGACAAATAAAATACAGTTTGATATAATTTTAATATACAGAAAAGAGGTAAAATTATGAAATTAAAAATATTTTTAAACAGCAAATTACATCATCATCGTAGGAGCTTGTAACTTCGCACTTTAAAAATGCGTAGGTACAGGCTAAAAATGCTGTGCCTACGATAGTTTAAAAATATTTTTGTAAAGATATGTAAAAAGACTATATGTAGGAAAAAATCTATATATAGTCTTTTTACATATCTATTTTTTTACCTTTTTTCAAATTTTATTATAGGAGGAACAATATGAACGGTCAAATCAAAGAACTCACAGATCTAGGTGACTTTAAAAAAATATATAAGGTATTTTCAGGTCCACCTTATAACGAAAAATATACAGAAGAAGAATTAGAAGAAATTTTTAGAGAATATCAAGAAAAAGGATATATGTATGGTGCATATAATAATGAAGAATGTGTTGGAATGATAGCATTAGAAAGAGGTGCAAAAGCAGATCAGCCAGTTAAATTTAAAGAAGAGAAGGTCATGTATTTAGCAGATGTTGCAGTATTAAATGCGTATAGAAGAAAAGGATTAGGAAATCAGCTTATGCTATATGGAGTCATGCAATCTAAGGCATTAGGATATGAAAAATTATATATGAGAACATTAGAAAGAGGTTCTATGTCTTATAGTATAGCTTTAAAACTAGGATTTAAGCAAATTCCAAATTTATTGCAAAGCGTCAAAAAAGAAAGAGTAAATGGGCAGGTAGAAACCATGCAAAATATATTTTTAGAGATTGATTTAAATTCTTTAGATAGAGATAATTTAAAGCAAGTAATTAAAATGGTAAATCTAAGCATAGACCAAGAAAGGGGAGATTAAATGATGTTAAATGTTGAAAATGTTTTAGAAAATTTGGTAAAATACAATACAATTGAAGACAAAGAAAATAAAGAAATATTAGATTATATAGAAAATACATTGAATATGATAGGATTTAAAACAGAAAAAAAGGATAAATTTTTAATTATGTCTAATAAAGCTGAAACATCAATAGGTTTTTTAGGACATACTGACACAGTTGAATTTACTGAAGGATGGAAGTATGAAAAATTTGCATTAACTAAAGTTGGTAACAAATTATATGGTTTGGGTGTTTGTGACATGAAATCTGGAATTGCATCGATAATTTCAGCTGTATCTCAGATTAATTTTGACAATCTTAGAAAAGGAATAAAATTATATTTTACATATGATGAGGAAATTGGATTTAAAGGAATAAAAGATGTAATAAATTATGAGACTAATTTTCCAAAAACAATGATAATAGGAGAGCCTACATATAATGAAATTATAGTTGGAAGTAAAGGACTAATAGAATATAAAATCTCTTTTAAAGGTATAAAAACACACTCAAGCACACCAGAAAAAGGTAGAAGTGCTATTATGAGTGCAATATCATTTATAAATGAGTTAAATGAGTTTTATCAAATCGAAATAAAAAGTAATTTGAACAAAAAATTTGAAATACCTTATACAACTATGAATATAGGGAAAATAAGCGGAGGAAGTGCAATTAATTCGGTTCCAGATTCGTGTGAATTTTTAGTTGATTTTAGGACTGTGGATGAAACAGACGAACAAAAAATTATAAAGAAAATTGAAATGCTAGAAGGAAAATATCAGGCAAAAGTTCAAAGATTAAATAAATTGTCTCCATTTTTAAACGAATCAGAAATTTCTAATAAAACTTGTAACTTTATTACTGAGGCAAGTTTTTTAGAGAGTGATAGAATAATTTTAGGAGCAGGGCCAATAACAGCCCATGAGGTAGATGAGTATATAACTGTTGAAAGTCTATACAAACTTGTTGACCAATATAAAGAATTAATTGAACAATATTGCCTTTAATCAAAATTAGTATTTTTGTAAATTGTATAATAAAACGTGCAAAATATATTGTATAAAGTATTGAAAATATGATATAAAATAATTGGGATTAAATCATAAGTAGCTGGCGCTTCGTTCTTGTATCGCGGTGGCGCTTGCAACAATGGAGCTAATGCAGGCGTGTTGCGTTCGGACTGCAATAATGGCAATGCGAACAACAATAATGGATTTGTATCAAAGAGATTTAATTCCGTTGGCAAAGAATGTCATAAACACATAAATAGTAGTTTTGTTCTGGTAGCAAAATGGTGAAAGTCCAAAACTATACAAATTAAATGAAAGGAGTATATGGTAAAAATTATCATATAATAAAAATGGATAAGAAACAAAAAGTAATAGTAATATGCGGACCAACTGCTTCAGGAAAAACTGCATTATCTATTGAGTTGGCAAAACAAATAAACGGTGAAATAATATCAGCAGATTCAATGCAAATATATAAAGATATGGATATAGGTAGTGCAAAACCTACAAAAGAGGAAATGCAAGGAATAAAGCATTATTTGTTAGATTTTGTCGCACCAAACGAAAGGTACAGCGTAGCGGACTATAAAAGACAGGCAGAATTATCAATTGAGGAAGTATTAAGCAAAGGTAAGGTGCCAATTGTAGTTGGAGGAACAGGATTATACATAGATTCTTTAATTTATGGAATCGAATATAAGGAACTTGAATTTGATGACAAGTATCGCAAAGAACTAGAGAAAATGGCTGAAGAAGAAGGATTAGAAGAATTATATGAAAAGGCAAAAAAAATTGATGCACAGGCAATGGAGTCTATCAGTAAAAATGATAAAAAGAGAATACTAAGAGTGTTAGAAATATATAATCAAACAGGAAAAACAAAAACAGAATTGGAAATAGAATCTAGAAAAAACGGAGTTAAATATGACTATATTGTTTTTGCATTGAATATGGATAGAGAAAAGCTATATGAGAGAATCAATTTGCGAGTAGATATAATGTTAAAGCAGGGGCTAGAGGAGGAAGTAAAAGCACTACTTAGCAAATATAATGTGTTCCCCACTGCTATGCAGGGATTAGGATATAAAGAAATGAAACAATATCTAGATGGAGATATAACAAAACAAGAAGCTATAGATAAAATAAAACAAGAAACTAGAAGATATGCAAAAAGGCAATTGACATGGTTTAGAAAAAATAAACAAACAATCTGGCTTGATGCAACTAAGCCGAAACAAGATAATATAGATACGATTTTGCAGAAATATAAAGAATAGATTAATAAATACACCTATTTTAATTAAAGCTAGTAGCTGAAATATTAAAAAGGTGTATTTTTTATTCATAAATTTGGTGTACAGACATATAAATTAAAGAGAAGCGTCCCTAGTTGGACAAAATGTCCAAAAAAGAACCGTCCCTATTTGGACAAAACGAAGGAGGAGTATTATGTGGTATACTAAAAGTGTGGATGAAGTTAGAAGGAGTCTGAAGACTAATGTTAATATTGGTTTGAGTGAGGAGGAAGCACATGCGAGACTAGCTAAAGATGGACTTAATAAATTGCAGGATAAGAGGAAGGAGAATATAATTGTAAGGTTTTTGAAGCAGTTTAATGATTTTATGATTATTATTCTTATTATAGCTTCTGTTGTCTCAGCGATTATGGCAAGGATAGATGGAAGTAATGATTATATGGATTCCATTATAATAATTGCAATAGTAGTGTTTAATGCTATTATGGGATTAGTTCAGGAAAGTAAAGCAGAGAAGTCTTTGGAAGCATTGAAGAAGATGAGTGCACCTATTACTAAAGTAAAAAGGGATGGAATTGTTCAAGAGATTAATAGTGAAGATGTTGTTGTGGGCGATGTTATTATATTAGAGACAGGAAATTTTGTACCAGCAGATTGTAGGTTAATAGAAACTACAGATTTTAAGGTTGAAGAGGCTACTTTAACAGGAGAAACGATGGCAATAACTAAGGAGGCAGAAGCTATTTTAAAGCAAGATGTGGCTTTGGGAGATATGGTAAATATGGCATTTGCTACTACAGTGGTAGTACATGGACATGCAAGGGCGATTGTAACAGAAACTGGAATGAATACCAAAGTTGGAAAAATTGCAAAAATGATGATTACAACAGAAGCACCAGAAACACCAATACAGAAAAAACTTGAACAGGTTGGAAAAACACTAGGAATTGTATGTTTGATTATTTGTTTTGCAATATTTATTATAGGTATTATAAAAAATATTGAACCAATGGAAATGTTTATGACATCAGTTGGACTAGCAGTTGCAGCAATTCCAGAGGGATTACCTGCAATTGTTACTATAATGCTGTCAATTGGAGTTACAAAAATGTCTAAAAAGAATGCTATTATTAGAAAGCTTCCAGCTGTGGAAACTTTAGGAAGTAGTAGAGTAATATGCTCGGACAAAACTGGGACATTGACACAAAATAAAATGAAAGTGGTTGAAGTAAGAAATCATAATGGTAAAGTATATTTAGAAAGTGAATACAAAAAAATTATGAAGCTTTCAGCAATGTGTACAGATAGTCATTTAATAATGCAAGAAGGAAAATTAACTGCGACTGGAGAAGCAACTGAAGTAGCAATTGTGAATGAAGCATTAAGAGTAGGTGAAAATAAAGAAGAATTATATATAAGTTATCCAAGAATAAAGGATGTACCTTTTGATTCGGAAAGAAAATTAATGACTACTATTCACAAATGTGGAAAAAAGTATAGAATAATTACAAAAGGAGCACCAGATATTCTATTAAATAGATGTATTTGTTATGAGGAAAATGAACGAATAGAAAATATTAATAATATGGTAAGGGAAAAGATAAACCAAAATAATATAGACATGGCAAATAATGCATTAAGAGTGTTAGCAGTTGCGTATAAGGATTTGGACTATATGCCAAGTAACATAGACAGTACCTTAGAAAACAATTTAACATTTTTAGGTCTAATGGGAATGATAGATCCGCCAAGAGAAGGAGTAAAAGAGTCTATTGCAACATGTAGAAGGGCTGGAATAAAAACAGTCATGATAACAGGAGACCATATTTTAACAGCAAAAGCTATTGCAAAGGAATTAGGAATTCTAAAATCAAATAATATAGCAATAACAGGTCAGGAACTTGATAAGATACCACAAAATGAGTTGGAAAAAAATATTATGGAATATGCTGTATTTGCTAGAGTATCGCCAGAACATAAAGTAAGAATAGTGAAAGCTTTTCAAAGTACAGGAGCTGTTGTTGCTATGACAGGTGATGGAGTAAATGATGCACCAGCTTTACGCAGTGCAGATATAGGAATTGCAATGGGAAAGAATGGTACAGACGTGGCAAAGAATGCATCAGATATGGTGTTAGCAGATGACAATTTTGTTACTATTGTAGAAGCGGTAAAACAGGGAAGAAACATATTTGAAAATTTAAAAAAGGCAGTTCATTTTCTAATAGCAACAAATATAGGAGAAATTGTTACAATATTTTTAGGATTACTAATGGGCTTGAAATCACCATTACTTGCAATACAGTTGTTATGGATTAATTTAGTAACCGATTCTATCCCAGCAATTGCACTAGGTCTGGAAAGACCAGATAAAGATATAATGTATAAAAAACCACGAGAACCTAAGAAGAGCATTTTTGCAGATGGATTATGGTCAAAAATATGTGTTGAGGGAGCAATGATAGGTATGCTAACTTTGTTTGCTTTCAATTTGGGCAATAATCTATATGGACTTGATGTAGCAAGAACGATGGCATTTGTAGTGTTAGGGTTATCAGAACTAGTACATTGCTTTAACATAAAAAGTGAAGAGTCAATTTTTAAATCTGGAATATTTGAGAATAAATATCTAATAGGGGCATTTGTACTAGGAACAATTTTACAAGTGGGAGTGGTGTTCGTTCCAAATTTGGCGAATTTATTTAATGTAGTTCCACTAGATATTAAGCAATGGATATATACAATACTAATATCTATAGCACCAATAGCTATAGTGGAAATACAAAAGAAATTAAATGAAATAAGATTTGGAAAAGTAGTGTCTAGTTGGGATACTGGTAGGATATGGCAATAAAAAAAGTGAGAATTTTCTCACTTTTTTTATGCAATTTTTACAAAAATCTCAAAAAAGGCTTGACAAAAGCAAAAAAATAGTGTAAAGTATATTAGCATTACAAAAGAGAGGTAATAGTATGGAAAAAAATGTTAAGGTCAGTATGTTATGCCAAATATACGGCAAACTATTAACTGAAAAACAATACAATTTCTTAAATGATTACTATAATAATGATTATTCTTTATCTGAAATTGCTGAAAATTATGGAATTACTAGGCAAGCAGCTAGAGATAATATTGTAAAGGGGGAAAAGAAACTTTTCGAATTTGAAGAAAAGCTAGAAATTATGAAAAAAGCACAAACTCAAGAACAACAAATTGGAAAAATATTGGCAGAATTAACAAAAATTCAGACTAAATTCTCTGACGAAAAAATTGCTAGCATATTGGAAAATGTAAAAAAAGAATTAAATTGCTTAGTATAAGTAATTAACTTAGGAGGAAAATATGGCTTTTGAAGGGTTATCTAATAGATTACAAGAAATTACAAGAAAGTTAAGAGGAAAAGCTAGAATTACAGAATCAGACTTAAAGGATATGCTAAGAGAAGTAAAACTAGCCTTACTTGAGGCTGATGTAAACTATAAAATAGTAAAAGAGTTCATTGGTACAATTCAAGAAAAGGCATTGGGGCAAGATGTATTAGCATCATTAACACCAGGTCAACAAGTAATAAAAATTGTAAAAGATGAAATGATAGAATTGTTAGGAGGAACAGAAAGTAGAATTAATTTTACATCAAATCCGCCTACAATTATTATGTTGGTTGGTTTACAAGGTTCAGGTAAAACTACAACAGCAGGAAAATTAGCTAATCTCCTAAGAAAACAAGGTAAAAAACCATTGCTAGTAGCATGTGATGTGTATAGACCAGCTGCTATAAAACAATTACAAGTAGTTGGTGCACAACTTAATATACCAGTATTTGCAAATGAAAATTCAAAAGATGTAGTCCATATTGCAAAACAAGCACTAAATGTGGCAATTTCAAAGTTAAATGATGTAATTATTTTAGATACTGCAGGTAGATTACATATTGACGAAGAATTAATGCAAGAGCTTAAAAATTTAAAGGCAAATATTAAACCACATGAAATACTTTTAGTAGTAGATGCAATGACAGGACAGGATGCAGTAAATGTAGCAACATCATTTAATGAAACAATTGGAATTGATGGTGTAATATTAACAAAATTAGATGGAGACACTCGTGGTGGTGCAGCATTATCTGTAAAAAAAGTTACAGGAAGGCCAATAAAATTTGCGGCTACTGGTGAAAAATTAAGCGATATTGAAGTATTCCATCCAGATAGAATGACATCAAGAATTTTAGGAATGGGGGATATGCTTTCAATTATAGAAAAGGCAGAAGAAAGTTTTGACGAGCAGGAAGCCTTAAAACTTGAAGAAAAGTTGAGAAAGCAAGAATTTGATTTAGACGATTATTTATCTCAATTAAGGCAAATGAAAAAGATGGGGTCGTTTTCTTCATTATTAAAAATGATACCAGGAATGAATAAGCTAAAAGATGTAAAGGTAGACGATAAAGAATTTGTAAAAATAGAAGCAATTATATGTTCTATGACGAAAAAAGAAAAAAGAAATCCAAAGATACTAAATGGAAATAGAAGAAAAAGAATTGCAAATGGTGCTGGTGTTTCAGTGCAGGAAGTAAATAAATTCATGAATTCTTTTGAAATGACTCAAAAAATGATGAAAAAAATGAAGGAAAGTAAAGGCATAAAAAACATGTTAAAGGGAATAGATCCTAAAGACTTGAAGGGCTTCAAAATGTAATTATAAGTTATCAATTTTTTAAATTTAATATAAAAAAATTTCAGGGGGTGAACGAAAAATGGTAAAAATCAGATTAAAAAGAGTAGGTGCAAAGAAAGCTCCATTCTATCATATAGTAGTTGCAGATTCAAGAAATGCAAGAAATGGTAAAATTATTGAACAATTAGGAACATACAATCCTATGACAGAACCATCTACAATAGTTTTAGATAAAGAAAAAGTAGCACAATGGATAAAAAATGGTGCAAAACCAACTGATACTGTAAAAACTTTAATAGAAAAAGCTAACTAGGAGGAAGTATGAAAGAAATTCTAGAAATCATGATAAAAAGTTTAGTTGATGAACCTGATAAAGTTGCTATAGAAGAAATTAATAATGAAAAAGAAACAGTATTAAAAGTAAAAGTAGCAAACAAGGATATGGGAAAAGTAATAGGAAAACAAGGAAGAATGGCTAAATCAATAAGAACTGTAGTAAAGGCAGTAGCTGGAAAGAAAAATGAAAAAATATCAATTGAATTTGTAGACTAGGTGAAATTATGAAACAGTTATTAGAAATTGGTCAGATTGTTAATACTTATGGTATTAAAGGATTTGTTAAAGTAAATCCATATACGGATGATATAACTAGGTTTGAACAATTAGAAACGGTATATATTGATACAAAAAAAGATTTAGAAGAACATACAATAGAGGAAGTAAAGTATGTTAAAAATATGGTTTTGCTGAAGTTTAAAGATATTAATGATATAAATACTGCAGAAAAATATAGAAATTTTTATATAAAAATAGATAGAAAAGATGCAGTAAAGCTTCCAGAAAACACATATTTTATTACAGATTTACTAGGGTTAGATGTATACTCAGATAATGGTGATTTACTTGGAAAGGTAGACGATATATTTCCAACAGGAAGTAATGATGTATATGTAGTAAAAAATGAATTAGGTAAGCAATTATTGTTACCAGCTATAAAGCAAGTAATAAAGAATGTAGATATAGAAAATGGAAAAATAATTGTACACTTAATAGATGGTTTGTAGGAGGTAATAAAAATAATATGAAGTATCATATTTTAACATTATTTCCAGAAATGTTCGAGCCAATTAAACAAAGTATACTAGGTCGAGCTCTTGAAAAGCAGATAATAGATATTAACTTAGTAAATATAAGAGACTTTTCAAAGGATAAGCACAAAAAGGTAGACGATACTCCATATGGTGGAGGTGCAGGTATGGTAATAAGACCAGATGTTGTGTATGATGCATATCGCTCTTTAAAGTCAAAATCCAAGGTTATATATTTATCTCCACAAGGAAAAGTTTTAAATCAGAAAAAAGTGGTAGAACTTAGTAAGGAAAATGAACTTATCCTATTATGTGGACATTATGAGGGAATTGATCAAAGGGTTCTAGACGAAATTGTGGATGAAGAAATTTCAATTGGAGATTATGTATTAACAGGGGGAGAAATTCCAGCTATGGTTTTGATAGATAGCATTTCGAGATATGTAGAAGGAGTTTTGAGTGAGGATTCGGTAACAGAAGAATCATTTTCGAATGGACTTTTAGAATATCCGCAATATACAAGACCAGAAGTGTTTGAAAATACTGAAGTTCCAGAAGTTTTGAAATCAGGACATCATGAGAAAATTAATGAATGGAGAAGAAAAGAGTCATTAAAAAATACCTATAAGAAAAAGCCTAATCTGCTAGATAATGTTATTTTAACAGATAAGGATAGAGAATATATAAATCAATTAGAAAATGAAAAAATTGATTTAAATAATTAACCAGAAAGGTTGAGAAAATGGCCAAAAGGCTAGAAAACCAGAAAATAAAGAAGGAGGAAAATTTCAAATGGATATTATAAAATCTATTGAGCATGAACAATTAAAAAGTAAAGTTCCAGTATTAACTGTTGGAAATACTGTTAGAGTTCATGTAAAAATTAAAGAAGGAAATAGAGAAAGAATTCAAGTATTCGAAGGAATAATTATAAAAAAACAAGGAGGAGGAGTGAATGAAACATTTACAGTAAGAAGAATATCTTACGGTGTAGGTGTAGAAAAAACATTCTTAGTTCATTCTCCATTAGTAGAAAAAGTAGAAGTAGTAAGAGTAGGTAAAGCAAGACGCGCTAAATTATACTATTTAAGAGACAGAGTAGGTAAAGCATCTAAGACAAAGGAAAAATTAGGTGCAAGAATTGAAAATAAAGAAATTACTTTAAAAGAAGATATGGTTGAAGAAGCTGAAGTTGAAGCACAAGTAGTAGAAGCTCCAGAAGAGGCACCAGTAGTAGAAAGTGCAGAGGTTGAGGTTCAAGAAGTTGTAGATACAGTTAAAGAAGAAACTGTAGAGGAAGTAAAAGAAGAACCAAAGGCAGAAAAAACTGAAAAATCAGAAACTGCTGCAAAAGCAAAAAAATCAGAAAAAGCTGAAAAATCTGAAGAATAAAAGTTGGATTATAAAATCGCTTTGAATTTAGAGATAAATTTAAAGCGATTTTGTTGTTTATTTACTATTTTCTTTTCTATGATATGGTTCGGATATATCTGTTAGTTCTAAAATATAGTCTGCTGAAGTATTATAAAATAGTGCGAGTTTTTTCAATGCATCTAATGGTAGTTGTCTTTTACCAGCTTCATATTGCTGGTATGTATTTTGTTTACAATTTAAAAAATTAGCAATTTCACTTTGAGTTAAATCTCTATCTTCACGCAAATCTCTTAATCTCATATAAAAAACCTTCTTTCATAATACAGTATAAAATATCTCAAAGAGAGATATTGACAATAATCTCAAATTGTGATATTTTAAAAAAGGAGGTAGATACAAATGAATATAAAAAATAAAACAAACAAAGGAATTACGCTCATAGCATTAGTAATAACAATAATAGTGTTGCTAATACTAGCAGGGGTAACAATAAGCTTAACCTTTGGAGAGAATGGAATATTAGCAAGAGCAAAAGAAGGAAAGGATAAGTATGCAGAGGCAGAACAAAATGAAATAGACATATTAGATAATTTAGATTATCAATTTGGAACATTAGTAGAAAATGGAACAGTAGAACCAGACGATAATCCAAAGAATGTAGCAAACGCACCAGAGTTAACAGCAGGAATGATACCAGTATATTATGATGGAGAAAAATGGAAAGTAGCACCAAAAGATAATGCGGAAAATAAATGGTATGAGTATACAAGTACGAATAAGCAATGGGCAAACATAGTAACAGTAGAAGAAAGTAAAGCAACAGAATACAGTGCAACAACAAATGGAGCAGATAAAGTAGGAACAGAAGTAAAAATGAATGACATAACAACATTTTTTGTATGGGTACCAAGATATGCATATAGTATAGAGAAAGGATACAAAACATCAGATGACCTAAAGCCAAGTGCAACAGGAACAAAGATAAGTGTGAGTTTTTTGAAAGATAAAACAAATGTAGGAACAGATGGAGTAACATACGAAACAGATTATGATGCAAGTAAAGTATTAGCAGGACAGGTAACCCCAAAGATAGTACATCCAGCCTTTGGAGATGGAGCAGAAGCAGTAACAGGAATATGGGTAGCAAAGTTTGAGGCAAGTGGAACAACGAGTGAAGGACAAGCAGTAGGAAATAGAAAAGGAGAAACAGGAGCACTAACAGAAGCAGACGAAAGTACATATGTGAAAGTATTGCCTAATGTAGTAAGTTGGAGAGATATAAGCATAGGAGAAAGTCAATACCAAAGCATGAAAATGAAAGAAGATACAACACACTATGGCTGGACAAGCGATAAAGTAAATAGTCATTTAATGAAGAATAGTGAATTTGGAGCAGTAGCATATTTATGTTATAGTGCATTTGGAAATGTACCACAGATAAATGCAAATGGAAAGTATGGAGTAAACTGGTATGATTTCCATACAGGAGCAGGACCAAGTGCAACTGATAATGAAGAGAGATATGAAGATTGGATAGCAGAAAAGTATGGCTATAATACATCATTAGGCCAGTTAGCAAGCACAACCGGAAATGTCTATGGAATATATGATATGAGCGGAGGAGCATGGGAGCTAGTAGCAGCATACTACGATAGTGGACATGGAAACTTAAGCAAATATGGAAATAGCAATGAACGTAGCGGTTCTAAAACAGAATATTTTGATACAAATAATAGCTTAAATGAAGAGTACAAAGACTATTGGGAAGCATATGAAGTAAGTGACAAAGAAAAGAGCAATAGCATAGAAGTAGATGGAGAATCAGATCCATTAACGCAAGACCAATTATGGAATGCAAGTAAAAATAGTACAGAAGCAGAGCAAAAAAGACATGACTTAACAGAAGAAACATGGAATAAGTTGGCAGAGAAAAAAGGAATAGGAATGAATGAAGTAGGAGAAAGTTGGAGTTATAGAGGATTAGTAGTAGGAACAGGAATAGTATGGAAAGTAAAACCAGAAGATACAGCAAAGACGTATGGAAAAGCATGGAATAGTGATTACGTTCTAATAGGAGGTGCCGCCGTCCCATTCTTGATTCGCGGTGGCGATTGTTCTTATGAAGCTGGTGCGGGCGTGCTGATTTCGAATGTGAATAATGGCTCAGCGAGCCACAACATTGGTTTCCGTCCAACGCTTACATTAAATTAAAAATATAATAAATTTTAAAACCTAATTAACAAATAGCATACATTAAATTGCATGAGTTTAAATAAACTTGTGCAATTTTTGCTTAAAAATGTGTATTTCCGATATTTTAATTATTTTTTTAAACAAAAACAAACATAAAAAATGATGTATACATTACATAATATTCTGAGATACTATACTTGTAAAATATATATGGGAGTAGTGTTTCTATATAGTCGGAAGTTTCCAAAGGAAATATTATGCAACCACTTGACAACAGATAATCTTTACTGTAAAATGATAAAAGAACACAAGAAGAAAAGTGTTAAGAAATCATAAGAAAAGGTAGGAGATGTATGTATGAAAGGAAGAAAAGAAGAGGGTATAACATTAATAGCATTAGTA
>CANRPR010000029.1 GCA_947632535.1 uncultured Clostridia bacterium
AATTTTACATACAAAAATTCCAGCGATTTCTCACTGGAATTTTTGCTTTCGGGGTTCTATTCTAGGACACCCTCTTTCTTTCATTACTACATTTTCTATCATTTTAGCTGTTTCTTCTACTCCAAATTTGTCTACATTTATAGTTAAATCATAATTGTCTAAATCTTTCCATTGTTGGTTTGTATAATGTTCATAATGTTTTGCTCTTGATTTATTTATTTTGCTTATTTCTTTTAGTGCTTCTTCTTTCTTTAATCCATAGTATTTTACAGCTCTTTCTACTTTATTATTATCGTCGCTATATAAAAATACTCTTAATATGTTGTCTTTTTCTTTTAATATGTAATCTGCACATCTTCCTACAATAACGCAAGATCCTTTTTGAGCAATTTCCTTAATTGCCTTGCTTTCAGCTATAAATAGATTGTCGTCATTTGTTAAGTTATTGTAATATTGACTATTGAAATTTGCTAATAATTTTCCATTGATGTTTTGTTCATTTTCTTCTATATATGATGCTGACAATCCGCTTTCATTTGAAACTAATGTAATTAAGTCCTTATCGTATAATTTTATTCCTAAACTTTGTGCTAATAATTTGCCAACATAACGCCCACCAGAACCATATTCTCTGCTTATTGTAATTATTATTCCTTCTTTTTGTGTTATTTTATTGCTATTTTCTATATTTCCTTTAGTGTTTTCTTCTACTTTGTTTTCTGCATTTTGCTTAGCATTTAATTGTTTTATTTCCATTGCTAGAAGGGTAATAGCTATAATGAATGCTAGTCCATCTGCTACTGGTCCCGCATATAGTACTCCCATTATTCCAAAGAATTTTGATAGTATAATTGTAGCTGGTATAAAAAATAGTATTTGTCTTGAAAGTGTTAAGAATGCTGATTTTACTGGTTTTCCAATTGCTTGGAAGAATATTCCTGATGTTATTTGAATTCCATTAAATATTACTAGCATAAGGAATATTCTAAATGCTAAACATGCGAATTCATTGTATAATTCGTCTCCTGAACCAAATATACTTATTAATTGTTCAGGTATTGTTTGGAATAGTATTAATGATATTGTAGATACAACTAAGCTTAGTATGCTTACTATTTTTAAAGTTTGCTTTACTCTATCATATTTATGTGCTCCATAGTTGTAGCCTACTATTGGTTGACTTCCTGATGCTATTCCTATAATTATGCTTATTAAAATCATGTTTACTTTCATTACAATTCCATGTACTGTGATAGGAATTTCTGCACCAAATTTACTATCTACGCCATATTGATTATATAGTTTGTTTTGAACTGTTATAACAATTACTATTGCCATTTCAGTTATGAAAGATGATATTCCTAGCATTGCTACTGTTTTCATTAATTTGAATGATGGCTTAAATTCTTCTTTTCCTATTTCTATTGATTTGAATTTTCTTATGTAAAGAGCGTTCATTAAAAATGTAACAAATTGACTTATGATTGTAGCAAGTGCGGCTCCTTTTACTCCCATTTTAAATACAAATATTGCAATTGGGTCTAAAATAGTATTTAGCACTGCTCCTACAATCATTGATATCATTGCATATCTAGGAGATCCATCTGCTCTAATTATAGAGTTTAACATGGTTCCTATCATCATAAAAGGTATGCCCATTGCAATTATATATCCATAATCTAATGCATATTGTCTTAAAGCATCTGTTCCACCAAATATGTTGATTAATTGTGGTAAAAATATTAATACTCCTATGCATATTATTATAGATGCACATACTGCAATTATAATTCCATTACATACTCCTTTGCTTGCTTCTTTTTTCTTATTCTCACCTAGTTTTAAACTTAAAAATGCTGAAGATCCATCTCCCAACATTAATGCAAATGCCATGCATATTACAACAATTGGAAATACTACATTTGTTGCTCCATTTCCTAAGTAGCCTACTCCCCATCCAATAAATATTTGGTCAATTATATTATATAGTGCATTTACTACCAAGGATATTATGCATGGTACTGAAAATGCTAATAGTAATTTACCTATTTTTTCTTTTCCTAAATCTAATTTTTCGTTCATTTTTTCCTCCCTGTTGTTATATTTGATATAAAAACAACACATTTTGCATGTGTTGTTTTATTATTCCTTTATAGGACTTTAGAATTATATACCATTTTATTGCATTTGTCAAATTAAGTGGACAAAATGTCCAAAAAAGAACCGTCCCTATTTGGACACATGCAAATATTTATGTGCTATGTGGCTGCCTGGCTTTTCTAGGAATTCTTCGTATAGTTGTTTCATTACCGGATTTTCATGTGATTTTCTTATTGTGCTTTTTTCGTCAATTGTGTATATTGCATTTTTTCTTAATTGGGCTACGTCTACTGTTGCTCTTGTTTTTGAGTTTTTAATTGGTTGACCTCCACCCATTACGCAACCGCCTGGACATGCCATTATTTCTATGAAGTGGTATGGACTTTTTCCTTCTTTTATTTGTTCCATTATTTTTCTTGCATTTGCTAGTCCACTTGCTACTGCTATTTTTATTTCTTTTCCTGCTACATTTAATACCGCTTCTTTTATTCCTTTTTCTCCTCGTACTTCTTTATATTCCACTTTGTCTATGCTTTTTCCTTCTAAAGTGTCTACTGCTGTTCTTACTGCAGCTTCCATTACTCCACCAGTTGTTCCAAATATTGCTCCTGCTCCACTTGCTTCTCCCATTGGTTGATCAAAGTTTGTATCTTCTAAATCTACGAAGTTGATGTTAGCTTGTTTTATCATTTTTGCTAGTTCTCTTGTTGTTATTACATAGTCAACATCTCTTATTCCATCTACTTCCATTTCTGGTCTTGTACATTCATATTTTTTTGCTACACATGGCATTACAGATACTGTACATATTTTTTCTTTTGGTACATTATATTTTTCAGCAAAGTATGATTTTATAATTGCTCCAAACATTTGATGTGGTGATTTACAGCTTGATAGGTGTTCCATGTTTTCTGGGAAGTTTTGCTCTGCAAATCTTACCCATCCTGGACTGCATGATGTAATCATTGGTAATACACCGTTATTTTTTAGTCTTTCTATAAATTCGTTTGCTTCTTCCATTATTGTTAAGTCTGCACCAGTATTGGTGTCAAATACTTTGTCAAATCCAATTCGTTTCAATGCTGTTACCATTTTGCCTGTTACATTTGTGCCTATTGGCATGCCAAATTCTTCTCCTAGGGCTACTCTCACAGCTGGTGCTGTTTGTACTACTACATATGCTTCTTTATCTCTTATTTTTCTCCATACATCTTGTATATTTTCTTTTTCTCTTAAGGCTGCAGTTGGACAAGCTTCTATACATTGCCCACAAAATGTGCAATTTACATCATTTAGGCTGCTATCATATGATGTTGATATGCATGACTCAAATCCTCTATTTACACAATCTATTGCTCCAATTTCTTGAACTTTTTTACAAGTTGATACACATCTTCTACATAAAATGCATTTGTTTGCATCTCTTACAATTGAAGGTGATTTATCGTCTATTGGTTTTTGTGTTTTTTCGCCTTCAAATTGTACATTATCAACATGTAATTTTTCTGCTATTGCTTGTAGTTCACAGTTTCCATTTCTATTGCAAGTTAAACAATCTCTGTGATGGTTTGATAAAATTAGGTCTAATACTGTTTTTCTTGCTTCTATTACTGCATTTGAAGTAGTGCTAACATTCATTCCTTCTTCTACTTTTTGTATGCATGATGTTGCAAATCCTCTTCTACCTTCTACTTCAACAATACACATTCTACAATCTCCAACTTCATTTATGTCCTTTAAAAAGCATAGTGTTGGTATGTCTATCCCATTTTGTCTAGCAGCTTCTAGTATTGTTGTTCCTTCTTCTACAGAAATCTCTTTTCCATCTATCTTCAAATTTACCATATTTACTTTCCTCCTTATACCTACTTACTAATTGCTTTAAATGGACATTTATCAACACATGTACCACATTTTATACATTTTGATTGATCTATAACATGTGGATTTTTTACTTCACCACTAATTGCATTTACAGGACAATTTCTTTTGCATAATCCACATCCTTTGCACTTTTGTGGATCTATTTTTATATCGCATAGTTCTTTACAATGTCCTGCTCTACATTTTTTGTCTGATACATGTTCTTCATATTCTTCTTTGAAATATTTTAATGTGCTTAATACTGGATTTGGTGCTGTTTGACCTAATCCGCATACTGACGCATTTTTTATATTATTTGCTAGTGTTTCTAATTTGTATATATCGTCTTGTTCTGCTTTTCCTTCACACATTCTAGTTAAAATTTCTAACATTCTTTTTGTTCCTATTCTACATGGTGTACATTTTCCACAACTTTCACTAACTGTAAAGTCTAAGTAGAATCTTGCAATGTCTACCATACATTTAGAATCGTCCATTACTATTAATCCACCTGAACCCATCATTGAACCAATGCTTGATAATGATTCATAGTCAATAGGTGTGTCTAAGTGTTGTACTGGTATACATCCTCCTGATGGTCCTCCTGTTTGTGCTGCTTTAAATTCTCTGCCATTTGGTATTCCTCCACCAATGTCATATACTATTTCTCTTAAAGTAGTTCCCATTGGTACCTCTACTAGTCCAACATTATTAACATTTCCACCTAATGCAAATACTTTTGTTCCTTTTGATTTTTCTGTACCTATACTTGCATACCATTCTGCTCCATTTAGTATAATTTTGGTTATGTTTGCTAGTGTTTCTACATTATTTATAACTGTTGGTTTTGCAAATAGTCCTTTACTTGCTGGATATGGTGGCTTTACTCTTGGTTGACCTCTTTTTCCTTCTACAGATTCTAGTAAGGCTGTTTCTTCTCCGCACACAAATGCTCCTGCACCTAACCTTATATCTACATCAAACTTAAAGCCTGTTCCAAAAATATTTTCACCTAATAGTCCATATTCCCTTGCTTGTTTAATTGCAATTTTTAGTCTTTGTACTGCAATAGGATATTCTGCTCTTACATAAATATATCCTTGATTTGCACCAATTGCATAACCTGCTATTGCCATTGCTTCTATAACACAGTTTGGATCACCTTCTAGAATGCTTCTATCCATAAAAGCTCCTGGATCTCCTTCATCTGCATTACATATAATGTATTTCTCTTTGCCTTCTTCCATTTTCGCAAAACTCCATTTTTTACCTGTTGGAAATCCTGCTCCTCCTCTTCCTCTTAAGCCAGACTTAGAAACTACATCTATTACTTCGTCTGGTGTCATTTGTGTTAATACTTTTTCTAATGCTTTATATCCATCAAATGCTATGTACTCGTCAATATCTTCTGGATCTATAACTCCACAATTTTTCAAGGCAATTCTTTTTTGCTTTTTATAGAATGTTAAATCGTCTAATTTGTCTACCACACTGCCGTCTATATCCTTACATAATAATCTTTCTACCTTTTTGCCTTCGCATATATGAGACTGTATAATCTCCTCACAGTCTTCTGGCTTTACATGTGCATAAAAAGTTTCTTCTGGTCTAATAATAACAATTGGTCCTTTTGCACAAAGTCCAAAACAACCTGTTTGTATTACTCTTACATTTTTAATATTTTTTTCTTCTATAATTCTTCTAAAATTCTCTATAATTTTAGGAGATTTTGAAGAAGTACACCCTGTTCCTCTACATACTAATATGTGTTTTTCCCTTGTATCTGCACTTGTATTTATTCTTAAATCCAATTCTTCTCTTTTTGCTTTTCTTATTTTTTCTATATCTTCTATTGTTTTCATAACTTTCCTGGACTACCTCCTTTTTTATGTGTCCAATTGGGGACGGTTCTTTTTTGGACATTTTGTCCAATTAGGGACGCTTCTCCAATTGTGCTTATTCTTTCATATATTTATCTATTACTTCGTCAAATTCTTTTACTGTTGCATTTCCATATACTTCGTCATTTACCATAAATACTGGGGCTAACCCACATGCTCCAACGCATCTTACATCGTCAATTGAAAATTTACCATCTGGTGTTACCTGCCCTGGCTCTATTTGTAATCTTTCTTTTGCTCTATCTAGTAGATTTTGTGAACCTTTTACAAAACAAGCTGTTCCAAGACATATAGAAATATTGTATTTTCCTTTTGGAGATAGAGTAAATCTTGAATAAAAGGTTATTACTCCATATATTTGGGCCATTGGGATTGATAAATATTCTGAAACCTCCTCTTGTGCTTGTTTTGGAATGTAGCCAAATCGCTCTTGTATGTCATTTAGTATTGCTATTAATTTATCTTTTTCTTTTGGATAATTTTTTAATATTTCTTTAGTTTCGTCTTTCACCTTTTTATCTACACATTTTTCTTCCATAGCATTCCTCCTATAAATTTTATGATATTTTTTTCTCTTTATGATTATATCAAAAAAGAGTAATTTCTTGCAATGTATTTTGTCGAAATTACTCTTTTTTACAGATTACTGTATTTTTCTTTTTTGCATTTTGTATGATATTTTGCTTACTAATGATGTAGGTGCTATTTTGCTACCTATTTTCGCTAATTTTATGGTAAAACCTGGTATAATATAGAATTTGCCTTTTTCCATTTGCTTGATTGTATATTTTGCAACATACTCGCTACTTAGTGATTTTACTGCAAATTCTACATTTGCTACTTTGTTAAAGTTTGTTTTGACTGGTCCTGGACATAGTATGCTAATTTTTACATGTGATTTTGATTTTTTTAATTCTTCTCTTATCGCTTCTGATAGACGCACCACATATGCTTTTGATGCATAGTATGCTGCCATTAATGGACCTGGCATAAATCCCGCAATTGAAGCAACATTAAGTATTTGCCCTTTATCTTTGCTTTTCATGTTTTGTAAGTATAATTTTGTTAAAATGTGTATTGCTTGTATATTTGTATTTATTAATGCGATTTCTTTGTCTAAATTTGTTTTTGTAAATTCTCCGCATATTCCAAAACCAGCATTATTAATTAGTAAGTCTATATCAGGTTCCGCTTCGTATAATTTTTTGCAGTTGTCTGCTACTGCTAAATCCATTGATATTGTTTTTATTTCTCGTGGAAACTTACTAGATAGTTCTTCTTTTAGGCTCTCTAGTTTTTCTGTATCTCTTGCTACTGCAATTATGTCATACCCTTTTTCGCACAATATTTTGGCGATATCTCTTCCTATTCCAGAAGATGCACCTGTAACTAATGCTTTCATGAATTACCTCCGTTTATTATAGGAATATACTTAGTAAAATGTTATGGTCATACATGAATTTGCATAACATTGTTTGATTGATTGTTTCTAATATTACTTGGTTATCTAGTGTTGGCGCAATTAATGATACTATTAATAAAACTATGTATATTATTAATAATCCTCTCAATAATCCATATATAATTCCACCTATTTCGTTAAATTGTTTTACTATAGGTAGCTCTGCTACTCCTTCAAGAATTGCTTTTGCAAATATTAGAGCAATTCTTGCTATAATGAATAATGCTAATACTGTTCCAATTTTTATAATGTTTATTGCTAAATCTTTTGAAACTGTTTCTACAACATTGTTTTGAGTTGTTGCCACTGTGTCGCTTATAGTTGAGTTTATGTATTTTACTATAGCATTTGGTAAGTTTGTATCTTCCTCGTTTAGCTGTTTGTTTTCTTCTACATTTTTATTTGACAATGTTGTAACTATTGTGCTTTCTAGTTTTTCATCCCAGTCTGTATTGTTTATTACGAAATTTGAAACTGGTATAAATAGCACTACTGTAATAATAACTGCTATTAGAAATGATACGAATTTGAAGGCTACCCCTACTAATCCCTTTTTGTAACCTAAAAATGTACTTAATAAAATTATTCCTGCTATTATAATGTCTAATACTATGCTCATTTTCATTCCTCCTATAAATTAATTATTTCAATTTTGTCCTTATAGACTATTGCTGCTAAATAATCTGCTAAAATTATATCTTTCATTTCTTGTGAAGATATGTACCTTCGTTGTAGCCATCCATTACTACTAATGAATTGTACTTCTGTTCCTGTATTGAATGCTAGGTTGTTTCCATATGCCTTGATAGATTTTACTGTACTGTTGATTGTGTAAACATTCTCTTTTTGCGTTTTTATATTTTTTAGAACAATTTGTGTATTTGTGCTTATTAGGTTGACTGTTTTTTCTGTTGTATACATTATGTAATCGTTCAAATCGATGGATGTAGCTACTGCTTTTGTTTCTGCGAAGTCTAGTATTTTCTCGTTTTTTTCATCTTGCAATGAATTAATTGAGTTATCATACATGCATATTAATTTGTCCCTATCTTGATATTTTATATCTGTTATTAATTGATTTGTTTCTGCTTGATATGAATATATAACTGAGTTTTTTGGGTCTGTTTTTGCTTTTTCAAATGATATTATTTTGATATTTGATTGAATTAGAGTCCCTGATATATCCACTTCTGCAAGGCTTAAATATTTATTATCATTTGATACTTCTGCCTTTATTGCTAATGTGTTTGACATATATGTTTTAAATAATTCTTTTCCTTCTGGACTATATGTTATTACAACGGTTTTGTAACTGGTTCCTGATGTTATTATAGTTACATACCCATTTTTATTCACATTTACTTTTTCAATTTCGCCTTCTACCGTTTTTTGCCACAGAATATTGTTTTCGGAAATTACGACTATTTCTTGTCCATTTTTTTCAGCTATAACTAAGAATCTGTTATTACTTGCATATGTTGGATTGCTAATTTGAACTTCATGTTCATATTTCTTTTCGCCTGATGCGTTGTAGGTAGTTAATATATTTTTGTTTAATATTGTAATGTACTTATAGTATGCATAAATGGACGAATTTTCTTGTGAATTGAGCTCTATTTTAACAACATCATTTTCTAATACTTCTTTTCGTAAAATGTTTCTATCTATAAATGTTCGTACATATTGATTAGAAATGTATAATGCAACTATGACAATTGCGGCTGTTATAAGTAATATTATGCCTGTTACAATTAATCTCTTCTTCATTTTTTCACTAATTTTTATTTTCATATATTCTCCTTTGTTGGCAGTATATCATAGTGACACTTTATTTACAATATTTTTTGACATTTTTGTTAATGCATTAATATAATATTATGAATAAGATTTGTATTAGTCCGAGAATTCCAAATATTGGGTACATTGTATTTACTAATATTGAAAAACCCATTTTTGATATTAGTATGGAAGTTATGCAAATGCATCTTGCAATATTTTTATACTTTTCTTTGTTTTGTGTAATGTTTTCTAAGATTCCATAACCGGCAGATATTGCTGATGTAAATATTGCTGTGATAATAACTATTCCATATCCATATTTAAAAATATTTCCCATTTTTGATACAACATAAACAGTTGGTAATTCTATATTATTTATGTTCGTATCTACTTTTAATATTATTATGAATACAGCTATTGCTAATATGCTTAAAATTAACATTGATAGCACACCTATATATTTTTTGTCTTTTTTGTTATTTATGTATTTTTTTAATGGAATGATAATTGGAATTAACATTATGCTATTGTAGCTGCTATATAAAATTGCATCTTTTATACTGTGGAATATGCTTTGTGAGTTTTGCATGTTGCTTATATTGCAAAGGTTCGAACTGTTTAATATTGCTAGTAAGATAATTATAATTATTAGTATGGGAATGAAAATTATATTGACTTTGGTTATTCTTTCGATGCTTCCAATAAATACTATGTAGCAAATTGTTGCAAAAATGGATGCACTTGCTAGTTGTGGAATACTAAATTCTTGTGAGAAATATGCTGAAAAAGCTGCTACCATAATGTAAAATGATATTAATAAAAATATTTTTATTATGTTTTTTATGCTTTGTAGGAGGTATGGATATTTTTTTATTATAGAATATTTACTTGCTATTTCTTCTAAAAACTTGTTATAGTCTATTATGTTTCGATGTTCTATTATATCTAATACTTTTATTAGTATATACCCTATTATACTACTTGATAGTATTATTCCAATAATTCCTTGGATTCCATATATAACAAAAAAGTTATATATCTCTTTTCCAGATGCAAATCCAGCTCCTATCATGGTTCCTATTATAACAAAAAGGACCTTGCTTATACTATGCATATATTCCCCCTGTTTATAGTTTTTTGTATATGGACAAAATGTCCAAAAAAGAACCGTCCCCAATTGGACAAAAGCCCAATTATTCCAAATATTAAAAATAGTATTCCAGATAAGTTGTTCATGGCTTTTTGTGATATTTTCTTTTGTAATAGTTTTCCTATGACGATTGCTATTGAGTCACTTGCAACCATTCCACAGATGCAGCCCAGAATTAAGCTGAGTTTTGTATTTGTATATTGAATTCCTAATCCAATAGAGGCAAGGAAGGTTTTATCCCCTAGTTCTCCTATAGCTATGCTAAAGGCAATTATGAGAATGTAGTTTAGACTTAGCATTGATATTTTTTTTAAGATGTTTGATTTTTGGTTGGATTCTTTTTCTTTTTTGGGAATGAAGCTTATTATTCCAAATATTATGAATGATATATATGTTATTATTTTTAGGGTTAGGTTAATTGTTTCATTATTGGTATTTCCTAAGATTCCTCCAAACATTATTGCCAGTCCATGGCTAAATAATGAGCCTAATGCTACTCCTAGTAGTATTGGTATTGTTTTGGTTTTTGCTGAAAATGATAATACGAGTAATTGTGTTTTGTCTCCTAATTCTGATATGAAAATAAGTAAAAATGCTATGAAAAATGGATATATATATTCCAAGTTGACCACTCTCCTATGTATGCTTATTAATAATTATGCTTTAAAGATTATTATATGCTCAATGTGTAAATTCTTTGTGAATTGACAAGTTTTTATTGAATTTGCAATTTTGAAATGATAATATCATAGTTGTTAAATTTTTAGCAAGACTTTTAGTTTATAATTTAAAGATTGGAGGAAATTGAAGTTGGTTAAGGTGATTAATGTAACCAAAAAGTATGGAAATTTTACAGCTGTGGATAATGTCAGTTTCGAAATAAATGATGGTGAAATTGTTGGTTTGCTAGGACCAAATGGTGCTGGGAAAAGTACTACTATGAATATGATTACTGGTTTTATAGAGCCAACAGATGGAACAATTACGATAGATGGTTTTGACATTATAAAGAAATCGAAGAATGCAAAACGAGAAATTGGCTATATGCCTGAGGGAGTACCTTTGTATTTTGATTTAACTGTGAAGGAATTTGTTAATTATATGGCTGATTTGAAGTTAGTACCTTCACGAGATAGGAAGCAAGAGGTTGAAAGAGTTCTTAAGGAAACTTTGGTTTATGATGTAAGTGATAAGCTTATAAGGAATTTGTCTAGAGGATATAAGCAACGAGTGAGTATGGCTGGTGCTTTGGTTGGAAATCCTAAGGTTTTGGTTTTGGATGAACCTACTGTTGGTTTAGATCCAAAGCAAATTACTGAGATAAGGTCTTTAATAAGGTCTTTAAGTAAAGATCATACTGTTATTTTAAGTTCACATATTCTATCTGAAGTGAGTCAGTTGTGTGACAGAGTTATTATAATAAATAGAGGAAAGGTTGTCGCAGTGGACACGCCTCATAATTTGGAGTGTAAGGTTAAAAAGGAGAATGCAATTATTCTTACTGTCGAGGATAAGAATGACAAAATTTCCAAGGTGTTAAAATGTCTTAAAGGTGTAAAGGCTTTTGAGCTAATAAAGGAAAATGCTGATGGTACAAAACAATATTCTATTATATCTGAAGATAATGTTGATTTGCGAAAAGATATTTTCGCACAGTGTGCAAAGGAAGATTTGGTCATTTTTGAAATGAGGAATTCTGAAGTAACGCTGGAAGATGCTTTTATGAAGTTAATTCAAGTGAAGGAGGAAAAGGAGTAATGTGGGCAGTTTTAAAGAAAGAGATTAAAAGTTATTTTTTGTCTCCTATTGGCTATGTTTTTATAGGATTATTTTTGATAATGAGTAGTGTTTTTTTCTATTTGGATGTTATTGCTTATGGAAGTACTCAGTTTGAAACTATGTTTTATTCTGCATCAACTATATTGACTTTTATAGTTCCTGTGCTTACTATGAGAATGTTTGCTGAAGAGAGGAAAAGTGGAACTGAGCAATTGTTATATACTTCACCTAAAAGTATAACTCAAATTGTGCTTGGTAAGTTTTTTGCTGCTGTTGCTGTAATTGTTATAACTGAGTTATTAACTTTTATGTATTTTATTATCTTATGTTTTTTGGGGAAACCTCATTTGCAAACTGCTTTGGTAACTTTATTTGGCTTTTTATTGTTAAGTATGGCTTATATTTCTTTTGGTATGTTTGCTTCAAGTATAACTGAAAATCAAATTATTGCTGGTGTTGTTAGTATAGGCTTTTTTATTGTAACATGGTTTTTACCAAGTTTTGGCTCTGCTATTTCAACTTTTTCGTTAATAGATATGTTTGACAAATTTCCTTCAGGTTTGATTGCAGTAGAGGAGATTGTGAGATTTGTTTCTTTTACTGTTTTGTTTGTATTATTTACAATTATTGTGTTGCAAAGAAGAAAAAGTGTTAAATAGGAGGTGCAATTGTGTTGAAAAAAATATTTTGTAATACGACAAAAACTATTTTATTGGTTTTGATTCTGATTGCTTGTTTTGTTGGAATTAATTTGTTAATGGATAAAATTGATTTACCTGATATAGATGTGACACAGAATAAGCTATATACTTTGACAGAGGAGTCTAAGCAAAAAGTTAAGGATATTAGTGAAGAGATACATGTATATTTTATAGGTATTGTAGAAGATGCTCCTATAGTGGATTTAATGAAACAATATATTGATGTTAATGATAAATTTAGTTATGAGATTATAGAGGATATTACTACAAGACCGGAATTAAGTTCTGAATATAATGTGGATAATAATACTATAATGATTTTAAAAACTAATACAAGAAGTCAAGTTTTGTCTTATGACGATTTGTATACATATGATTATACTTCATATGAGCAGATTGATATATCTGAGCAAAAAATTACGAATGCTATGGTTAATTTAACACTTGAAAACAAGCCTATGATATATTTTTTGACTGGTCATAATGAGTATTCTCTTGAAAATGAATTGACCAGACTTTCGGAAGGAATTTCAAATGATGTAAATTCGTTATCTAGTTTGGATTTATTAGTAACTCAAAAAATACCTGAGGATGCATCTGCTATTGTAATTGGTTCTCCTGCTAAGGATTTTCAAGCTTCCGAGTCTGATTTGTTGATTGAATATATTAAAAATGGCGGAAAAATTTTATGGCTTAGTGATCCTGATTTTTCTGATACAAGTTTTCCTAATATTCAAAGAGTTTTGGATGAGTTTGGAGTTACTTTTGATAATGGGGTAGTTATAGAACAGGATACAAGTAAAATGGTATTACAGACTGGTAATTTTATTTTACCAGATGTAGAATATACTGATGCAACTAAAAATATAGCCACTGATGGCGGTGTCATGTTAATTAATTCTGGTAAGATTTCTTTAGAAGAAAGTGATAAACTAGAGGAATTGGGCGTAGAAGCTCAGTCAATTTTGACTACAAGTTCAAATGCACTTTTTAGAACAGATACTTCTAATCAAAGTAATGGAAAGGTTGATTCGGATATTGAAGGAAGTTTTACTTTAGCTTATAAGTTAACAAAAACAATACCTATATCAGATGCAGAAGCAACTTCAGATACCAATGCAGATACGAAAACTTCTGAAATGTATGTAATAGCAGATAATATTTTTGTTAGTGATGCGCAAGTACAAGTACAAAATAATTATAGTTGTTCTATTGATTTTTATAATAATAAAGATTTCGTTCTAAATTTGTTAGCAGATTTAACTCAGCGTCCAGACAGTATTACCATTAGAAAAGACACTGGTGTAGTAACATATACTGCAACCTTGCAACAGGATATTATTATTAAAATTATTATATTTGGAATTCCTATTTTAATTATTGTTTTGGGAATTGTTATATGGCAAATAAGACGAAGAAAGAAATAATTCTTTCTTCGTGTCCAAATGGGGACGGTTCTTTTTTGGCCAAAATGTCCAAAAAAGAACCGTCCCCATTTGGACACCTTTTTTCTACCTATTTAATTTGTACCAGTTTTCGTATAAATATGTTGTCATGTTCCATAAACTGATTTTAGGTATATCTTCTTTTGCAATGATATTTGTTTGTCCTACAGTTTTTCCTTCTATTGTGTATGTTATTTCTCCTAGTTTTTGTCCTTTGCTTATTGGTGCTGGTATGTTTGAGTCTAGGTTTATATTTTGTACTAATTCTTTGTTTTGTCCTTTTTTTACTAATGCACCGCATGAATTTTCTAATATTGCATCGACTGTTGTTATTACTCCTTTGTCTACATTTATTGTTTTTACTGTTTCACCTTTTTCTCCAAATTGCTTATATGTATAGTTTGAGAATCCATAGTCTAGTAGTTTGGTAGCTTCTTCGAATCTTATTTTTGTTGTTGGTGCTTTCATGATAACGGCTATTAATGATAAGTTGTCTCTTGTTGCACTGGCCGATAAGTTGTATAGTGCTGTGGCTGTTGAGCCTGTTTTTAGTCCTGTGGCTCCTGAGTAGTTTCTTATTAATTTATTTGTATTTACTAATTGTGATTTCCCGTCTCTTAAACTATCCATCCAAATTGTTGTATATTGTGTTATTTGTGGATGTTTAGTTAGTAATTCTCTGGACATTAGTGCTATGTCATAGCTTGAGGTTACATGTCCGTCTTCGTCTAGACCATGACAATTTTTAAATGTTGTGTCTTTCATTCCTAGTTCTTGTGCCCTTTTGTTCATTTGTTCTACGAAGGCTTCTTGAGAACCTGCCAAGTATTCTGCCATTGCAACTGTACAGTCGTTTGCCGAAACAACGCACATTGCTTTTAACATTTCGTGTACGCTAAGTGTTTCTCTTACATCTAGCCAAATTTGTGAACCTCCCATTGCAGCTGCATTTTCGCTACATGGTATTTTATCTTCTAAGCTTAGTCTACCGCTGTCTAGTGCTTCCATTGTTAATAATATTGTCATGATTTTTGTTACACTTGCTGGTCTTAATTTTTCGTGTGGGTTGTATTGGTATAGAATTTCTCCTGTATTTTGCTCTATTAAAATTGCAGAACCTGATTCTAATTTTAATGAGTTTTCATTAGTTTCTTCGCTAGTAGTATTTGCTGATGTGGTTATGGCACTATCGTTTGACCATATATATACGCTATCTTCTATTGCTATGCAATTATGTAAAAAGCAAAATGTGCAAATTAAACAAATTGTTAATATTTTTTTAATCATTTTTTCCCTCCTTGTACTGTTATTAGTATATGTCTTGTTTTTAATACATATGTATGTAATAATTCATAATATTTTCATTGACTTTTCATGTATTTTATTTTATTATTATTAGAGTAATATATAGGAGGTAATTTATGAACAATTTAATATCATATTTATTTGAAACAAATGCTGTAAAAGTATGTCCTAAAGATAAACCTTTTTGGTATACATCTGGTAAAATTGGTCCATATTTTATTAATACTCAATTTGTGTATGGAAGTGAAGCAGATGCAAATGAGTTGTTGGAGTTTATTAATGTAAAAAAAGATGAGAAGCTAGATATGCCAAAATTGATTTTTGAAAAGATTAAGAAACAATATGAGGAGAATAAAATTTTCAAAGATGTTGTTAATGAAATGATAGCATATATTAAGGAAAATATTGATGTGGATGAAATTGATTATATTTCTGGTGGTGAGAGGAGAGATTGGTTTTTCTCTTATATAGCTGCTTATTTACTTAATAAAGAACATATTACTTTGTTTAAGGATTTAGAGGCTGTAATTAGTAATAGCGATTTTTCTGAAAGTATCTTAGCAAATGATATTAATGGTAAGAAGGTATTGCATATTGCTGATTTAATGAATCAAGCTTCAAGTTATATTCGTGCTTGGATTCCTGCAATTCAAAATTTAGGAGGAGAGCTAGTTTGGAGTTTGGTTGTTGTAGATAGGATGCAAGGTGGAGACGAAAGAATTGAAGCTTTAGGTATAAAGTCTTTATCTATGGCAAAAATTGATATAAATTTATTTTCCGCTGCTTTGGAAAGAGGAGTTATTAATCAAAGTCAATTTGATATGATTTCTAAATATCTTGCTGATCCAGATGGTACTATGAGAACATTTTTAATTGAACATCCTAATTTTTTGAAGGATGCTTTAAATTCAGACGAGAAGACTGCTGGTCGTGCTAGATTATGCATTGATGGTGATTTATATAATTTACCAACTGAGTTAAAGTAATGATTTTTAAGACTTATATTGTTTGTTATTGGAATTGTATAAGTTTATAGATTTTGGAGTGAATATTTGGGCTATTTTGATAGTCTGGATTTTCACTCTTTTTATATTTTGATATGATATTTTATGCTTGTTTTTTTCCTAGTGTTACTTTGACAGGTATTTGTATTCCTTTTCTTTGTATTAATAGGTTGACTTCGTCTCCTGGTTTTTTTGTATAAATGTAGCTTCTTAATTGACTCATTTTATTTAATTGTTGCCCGTCGATTTGGATTATAACATCATTTTGCCTTACTCCTGCTTTGTATGCTGGTCCATCTATATTAGCATCTACAACATAGATTCCATTTTCGAAATTAGCATTTGAGTCTAGATATGGTATTACTTCTTTATCATATGAAAATACTCCAATATATGCTTCTTCGAAGTCTCCTGTGTTTTTGTAGCTTTCTATAATTGGTTTTATTATGTTGATTGGTATTGCAAATCCTATACCTTCTGCTGATGTGATTTTTACTGTGTTTATTCCTATTACATCTCCTTGTGGATTAATAAGTGGTCCACCACTATTTCCTGGATTAATTGTTGCATCTGTTTGGATTAGGTCTTCCATATATGATGTTTTTTCTTCTTCTATTTTGATTGTTCTGTTTACTCCACTGATTATTCCAGCGGTGACTGTTTTTTGAAATTCAAATCCTATTGGATTTCCTATTGCATATACTGTTTCTCCTTTTCTTATGTTTTCGCTATTTCCTAGATTAGCGTATTGTAAGCCTTTTATGTTTATTTTTATTATTGCTAAATCTAAGTTTTCATCGGACCAAACAACACTTGCTTTGTAGTCTTTGCCGTTTTCTAGTGTGACATAGCATGTACTATATTTTGCACCTGCTACATGTTGATTTGTTAAGATATATCCATTTTCTGATATAATGATTCCTGTGCCTAGTCCAAGTTTTGCAGCTGATTCGTTTAGGAATATTGAGTTTCCGTTTTCTTGTAGTTTTGAGATACCTACTACACAGTTTGATACGCTTTCTATTACATCTGCTATTGTTTTGCTGTTTTTTTCTACTTCTTCTACTGTTTGCATGGTTTTTATTGTGTTATAGTGGTTTGTTTGTTTAGCGGTTTGTGGCTGTACTTCTATGTTTATGTACATTGAGTATAGATAGAATATTGCTGTTATTAATAGCATTGTTGCTATTGTATTTTTTATTACTTTTCTTAATAATGTGTTCTTTTTTTTAACCATATTTTTCTTCTCCTCTGTATGTGTTTTATATAGTTTGTGCATTTTTTTGTGTTTTAATCATTTTTGTAAAATATTGTGTGAGGAGTTTGGCTTTGTATATGATGTGATATTAATGTGGTATAACATGGTTATTTTGTAATATGCTTGTTGTTTGTTATAGTGATTTTATGCTATTTTTCTAATAGTTTTTCTTCTTTTAATATTTTATTTAATAGTTCTTTTGTGTTGTTGTATGTGATTGTTTTTAGTGCATCTTCGAATGTTAACCATTTCATTGCTTTTATTTCACTTTCTTGATATTTTTCGTTTCCGCTTATTTTTTTTGCAAGGAAGAAGATAACTTGTTTGTATGCTCCTGTTTCTGTAATGTATTCGATTTCGTATCTTTTGTTTTGGTTTATTTCTACATCTAGGTTTGTTTCTTCTTTTACTTCTCTTTTGGCTGTTTCTATTTCTGTTTCGTTATTTTCAACATGTCCTTTAGGAAATCCCCAATGTCCTTCTGTTTGCTGGATTAATAGTACTTTGTTTTTTTCTATGATAATGCATCCGCATGATTTTTCTTTTTTGGAATTGTTCATTTGTTTTGTTCTCCTTTCTAAATTTGGTTTTGTGTTATATTATCATAGAATTGTTTTTTTCTCAACTTGTGGGTTGGGAAGGTGTGTGTTTTTGTTTATGCTGTGCCTTCGGGTTATGAGGGCTTGATAAGTGATTTTGAGAAATTTTGTTAACTTGAGTTTTTATTAGTTTTAATAGGGTTAGAGCAAATTGGTGCAATTATGAATTTGGTTAAATTAGGTCTTTTTTTGCAATAATTGTCCCCAATTTGTTCCCAAAAATTTTAATAAAAATGGAGGTTACAAGAATGAAAATTAATGATATTTTTAAAGATGAAGAAAATGAAAATTTATTAGAAAAATGGTTAGAATTTAGAGAGGAAGATTTATGCCGTCTAACCTCTGATGAAGATAGAAAACATCATATTTATTTTGAAGAAATTAGCAAAAGAATTTTGAAATGTATTCCTAAAGAAAATAGAAAATATGTACAAAAACAGTTGCAGTTACTTGATAAAAATTTTATGGATTATATTACATATTGGAATGCAAAATATTATAGAAATGGATTTTGTGATGCGATTAAGTTGACTGGTAGATATGTTTAAGAATAATTTTATATATTTACCACCTTTTATAGTTTTGTGACACGAGCATAAATGGTGTGAAATTTGGCTTTTTAAATTAAAAGTCAAATTTCATACTTTTAATTAATATAACATAATTTTATAAATTAAAAATTAACTCTAATAATAACTCTTTAAATTATAGTAGTTTATTCATAAAATGAACTATTATCTATATCGTATTGTATTATATTAATATTCTTAATATTTTTATTTGACATATCAAAATTTATATATATATCCAACTTTATAGGATATGTATACCTATTTACTTCTCCATCTCCATTTTTGCAATCATTATCTGATCCCCATTGTAGTGTTGATGTAATCATGCCTGTAGCTATAACTTTTAATGCTATTCCATCCTCCTCTTTACTATCTGTTATAACAATCTTATTAATATCTGTATCAATATCATAGCAATGAGTAGCCATCGATAAAAACTCATTTGGCTCTACTTTTGTAAAATAGTTATCTACATAATTATAAATGTTATCAAAAAAAATCATGAATTTTCTTTCAAACTTATCTATCTTAGTTATAAATTTAGCAAATTTTTTTATAAGATTTTTCGCTCTAATCTCCCAGTTTCTTGAATCTGGTCGATTTTTTATATGTGCTAATTTATTTAATTCTTTATATTCATCATATAATTGGTCTATTATTAATTTTATATTTATTAATTTATCAACACTGTCTATATCATTATTTTTACAAATTATATAGGCTAGTCGTTGACGAGTTGTTGCACCACTTTCACAATTTTCATCATATCCATACTTTTTATACCACTGACATTCTTTTATTTTTTGGCTTATTTTTTTAGATTCTAATATATTTTTCAAAATTTCTCTTATTCCTAATGCAAAATAATTAAATGACAAACTATTATCAAATCCTAATACTTGTAAATTATCTTGAAATATAACTTGATCATATTTATCCAAATAGCTTAATATTGTTTCAATCTCTATTTCTAATTCTTCTTCTAACATTAATACATCAATCATTATATCATCTCTCTTCTTTTAAATTTATCATATATTTCATAATTATCTTTTATTAGTAGTATAACTTCGCAAATAAATTTATAAGTCGTTAATTTACTATGTAAGATATTAATATTTTTAAGTGTTGTTATTTTGGGAATATCTACATTTGCAATAGTAATTAAATTATTATTTTTTTAAATAGTATTCTATATATTTTATATATTGATCCTGTGCATTTAAACATGTATCTATTAAATAGCCTTTTTCTTTATTAGTTTGATATTGATTTAATCCTCTATAATAAAACAATTTGTCTTTATCTAAAATAATAAATGGTACTATATTATTTTTTAAACATTCTTTAAATGCAATTATTCTACCAACTCTTCCATTACCATCTTGAAAAGGATGAATTTTTTCAAACTTAGCATGAAATTCTATTATTTCATTAATTGTGATTTCTTTTAAAGATTCATACCATTCCAATAATTTTTTCATATCTCTTTCAACATTTTTTGGTTCTGTAGTTTTTAAACCTCCAACTTCATTTGGCAATTTTTTATATTCACCAATATTAAACCAATCTTTTCTACTATCTGATGTTCCTTCTTTTAATATCTTATGAAATTCTTTTATCATTTTTTCTGCTAGTTTTTTATTTGCCATATCTAGCATATAATCCACTAGTTTAAAATGGTTAGATGCTTCTAAAACATCATCTAAATCTGTAATAGAATCTTTTTCTGCTAATAGTGTATTGGTTTCATAAATGTATCTTGTTTGATCTTCTGTTAACTTACTTCCTTCAATATGATTTGTGTTGTAAGCAAAAGTTATTTGAGTATTATGATATAAATTACCTTTTAATTTCATATTTTTTTGTTCCCTTAATACTTCTAAAATATTAATTTTAGATACATCAAAAGTATCTTCTTTTAATAACTCATCAACAGAAATCTCAAACAATTCAGCTAATTTTTTTAATGACTCAATATTAGGTTCTAATATTCCAGCTTCATACTTTGATATTGTTGCTGCTTTTACTCCTAATATATAAGCCACTTCATTTTGAGTCATATTTTTGTTTTCTCGATATAACTTTATTTTTTCTCCTAACATAATAAAAACTCTCCTTTTCACTACAATAATATTATATCATATTGTTTCCAAAAAAGAAAGATATTATTAACGTTTAGTTTAATAATATCTTTTTCGGAATGTTATTCTCTTTTAATTTTTATATACATTTATAATCATATTATATAGTTCATCGAAACTACTTTTTGTTTTTTCACTTATAACACTTTTGCATTTTTCAATTATTTCATCGGTACTTGTTACTAATGCTGTCATTATACTAGAATATGAAGAATTTTTATTGAGTTGAAGTATCTCACATAAATTTTTAAAATCCTCATCATTAAACATCTCTTCCATTCTAACTTTATTTTTATTATACAAGTTTGGTAAAATAAACATCTTTTTCTCTTCTATCTTTCCAAATGCTTTCTTTGACTTTTCAAAATAATTAATACCCTCATCATCATTATCCCATATACAAATGTACGGCTTATCATATGCAATCATTTTAGGAATATTGTTATAAATAGACTCTGCATTAACTCCTGGCAAAATAACATATCCTTCAAACTTATTACAAAATTTTTCATTGTTACATATAAATCAAATTATATTGAATTTTTTATTATTTCTTCGAGTTCATTTCTCAATTCGTAAGCATCA
>CANRPR010000030.1 GCA_947632535.1 uncultured Clostridia bacterium
GGAAAGTAGCAGATAAAGAAAATACAAATAATCAATGGTATGATTATTCAAAGAAGAAGTGGGCAAACATAGTAACACTAGAAGAAACAAATGGAGGAAAGTATAATGCAACAACAAATGGAGAAGGTAAAGCAGGAACAACAATACCGATGGACGAAATAACAACATTTTTTGTATGGATACCAAGATATGCATATAGTATAGTAGATGGATATAAAACATCAAATACAGAGACAGAAAGTCAAACAAATGCAGGAAAGAAGAAAATAAGCATAACATTTTTAAAGGAAAATACAAACACAGGAACAGATGGAGTAGTATACGAAACAGATTATACTGAAGAAGAAGTAAAAAATGGAGTAACACCAAAGATAGTGCATCCAGCATTTAAATTTGGAGAAACAGCTTTAACAGGAATATGGGTGGCAAAGTTTGAAGCAAGTGGATTAACAGGTGGAGAAACAGGAGATGCGGTAGGAGATGTTAAAGATGGAAATACGAATGCGATAGAGCCAGTAGAAGGAACAACATATGTAAGAATAAGACCAAGTGAAATAAGTTGGAGACATGTATCAATAGGAGAGAGCCAGTATCAATGTATAAATATGACGAGTGATACATTAAAAAAATATGGATGGAATAATACAGTAGATAGTCACTTAATAAGAAATAGTGAATGGGGAGCAGTAGCATATTTATGTTATAGTGTTTTTGGAAATGTGCCAGCAATAAATGAAAACTGTATTCCAGCTGTTAAATATCATGGATTCCATACTGGAGGAGGGCCATATAGTACAGAAGAAAGCAAAAATTACAATACATGGGATGCAGAGACACACGCATATAACACACAATTAGGTGTACTAGCAAGTACAACAGGAAATGTATATGGTATTTTTGATTTAAATGGTGGAGCTGAGGACGGTATTGCTGCTTATTATAATAACGGAAATCAAAAGTTATATTATAATGGAAAAAGCAATATACATAATGGTGTTAATACGGAATACTTTATAATTGAAGATGGAAAAGCAGTACTAAATACAAGCATTTCGAATAATACGAAATACTGGGAAGCATACGAAGTAAGTAATGAAGAAAAAAACAACAGTATATTAGTAGATGGAAAAACGTTAACACAAGCGGAACTATGGACTTATAGTGAAGAGAGGACAGACAAAGCATATGAAGATAAAAGATATGAGTTATCTAAAAAAACATGGGATAATTTGGCAAGTAAAAAAGGAATAGGAATGAATGAAACTACAGATACATGGAGCTATTGTGGAGTGAAAGATACAAAATGCACATGGAAATTAGGTAAGCTAAATTCAACAGAAGAATCTTTAGGATGTAATTGGAATGGAGATATAATACAAGTTGGATATGGAGATCAACCATTCATAGCTAGAGGAATGACTGCATATAATCCAGGAACTATAAATGGAGTGTTAAGTTCTAGGTCTAATGAGTGCAAAGCAGGGTATGGAGAAGGCTTCCGACCAGTACTTGCATTTTAAAAAGTGATAAAATAGAATTATAGCAAATATCATACATCAAAAAAACAGTACAATTTAGTTGTACTGTTTTTTAACACACAATCATATGAATAACATATAATAAAATTAAATGTACCGGATAATATCCATATAAAATATATTTTGTATCAACACCTTTTTTACCATTATATAAAAGAATAAATAACAATGGAACTAATGTGCCAACAAATAGTAAAGCATATGGATAAGCAAAATTACTCATAATAAACGAAGGCAAATAATTGCATAAAACTAATATTACATAAGCTATACTAAGATATAATTTTTTATCTTTAAAAAAGTGAAAAACAAATATTAGTAGTACACCAAAAGCACCATAATCTGTTTTTAACAAATTGGCAGTACTAGCTAAACATACAACAAGCAAAAGTCCTATCCACTTATTCATTTTTTCAAGACATTGTTCATATCCAATAATTGCTATTAACCCAATAAATAAAGTTACAAATATATTTAATGCAAATCCAGATGTATAAGTTGAACGAAATAGCCAAAATGGATATTGAGAAACAATAGCCAAAATTAATAAACGCATTAAATAATTTTTCTTATTTTTCGTATGCAGATAGCCTTCACTAATTTGAAAAGCAAATATAGGGAAGGCTATTCTGCCTATGTAGTTCATCCAAGAAATATGCCCTATAAAAACATCACCTGCGTGATCAATTGTCATAGTAATTATGGCAATCATTTTTAAAACAAAACTAGACATAAATTATCTCCTTACATTTGTAATTTTTTCTTCATTATACTTGTCTACAAAATAAAGAGGTCTATTTTTGGTTTCATAAAAAGCTCGTCCTAAATATTCGCCAATTATTCCTAAGAATATTAATTGAATTCCACCTAGGAATAAAATAACAACTAGGGTAGAGGAATAACCAGGTACATCGACTCCATAAAATATTGTTTTAAATATAACAACTAACATATATATAAATCCAGCAAAAGATGTTAACAATCCTATAACTGCAGCCCATCTAAGAGGAGCAGTTGTAAAAGAAGTTAATCCATCAATCGAAAGATTTATCAATTTCCCATAATTCCACTTCGTTTGACCTGCTGCACGAGGATCTCTATCAAATAAAATTTCCTTTTTATTATAACCTATCCAACTAAATAAGCCCTTTGTACATCTTTGAGATTCACGAATTAACTTTAAAGCTTCTACACAACGCCTATCTAGTAATCTAAAATCTCCTGTATCTTTTTGAATTTCAATATTCGTCATGCTTTGCAAAACTTTATAGTACATTTTTGATGTGAATTTCTTCAAAAATGTTTCACCTTTTCTAGATCTTCTTTTTGCATAAACATCATCATAACCCTGTTCCCAATATTCTAACATTTGAGGTATTAATTCAGGTGGATCTTGAAGATCTGCATCAATAATAATAACACAATCGCCTTTAGCATAATCAAAACCAGCCATCATAGCTGTTTCTTTCCCGTAATTCCTTGATAAATTAACATAGCAAACGCGATTATCAGTAATTCTTAAATCTTGTATAATTTTTAAAGTATCATCCTTACTACCATCATTTATAAACAATAATTCAAAATCATAATTTGTCTGTTCATCCATTATCGTTTTCAATCTACTATAAAGTAAATGTAAAACATCTTGTTCATTATATGCTGGAACTAATACTGTAACTAATTTTTTATTTGTTTCTTCCATAAGAACCTCCATTAATTATTGCTTATATTATATTACAAAAATAAAAATAGTCAAGACTTAACATTATGAGTAACAGAATAAACATGGCATATATCACAATCTGTACAAATAGAAACCCTATCTTCAAAAATCAATTTTAGAGTATTAATAAATTCGTCCTCAAAACTATTTATCAAATGAATAGTTAATCTTAACGGAATAAGAGTAAGTAAAGTATTCAAGCAAAAATCATTGTTTGAAAAACTAATATCAGAGAGATACTTTGCATTAAATACATTTTTATCAAGAGGTATAATATTTTTATCATTATCAATTAACAACGAATCGCTATTTACATAAACCAAGTGAACATGTTCTATTGAGCTATCCTTTGAATTTATATACATTCGTAGCATATTTATAAATTCAAAATATTCGCGCTCTATTAAAAAAGTATTAACACATAAATCAATCGTCTCGTCAAGTAGCTTCATATATGATTTTAATCTGAAATTTATGAAGCCACTTAAAATAATTATATTATTTTCTTGCAAATATTTTTCTATGGCACTATATACACAAAGATATTTATTACGATATAAAATAGGGTCAAGGCTTAAAGTTTCAATCACACTTGAACAAATTTGATTTCTTTCTAAATTATCAAAGTAAAAGTAATTATACCCAATTAACGCTTTAACAATATTTTCCTCACAAAAAAAGAATATGCATCCGAGTTAAAATGTCACATACATTTTCTAAAAAAGCATCTATTTTGTTTCCTGTATAATGAATAATTACATTATCATAATTTTTAAAAGAATGGCTAGATAGATAAATATTATCCAAGTTGATATTAGAAAAATCTTTTAATAGATAATCTATGATATACTTATTGTTAGTCTTTATGCATATAGATTTCATAATAAAAAAAATCCCCTTTCTACATATCAATAGTATCTACCAAAAAAGATTTGATATACATTATTTTATGCGGAAAGGAAATTTTTCGAAACTTGTATATTTATATTAAAAATATATCATATAATCAATATCAGGAAAAATTTTATCCTTTTTACTTATATCACTTAAAAATTCTTTGTCTACTGCATTTTGCTTAATTTGTTCATACAGCCTTGTAAAACGACCAATATGATCCTTTATTCGTTTTTTAGCATAATCTACCATAGTTCCATTTGTAATAATAAATAGCCAATCACTACTTTGAGCAAGTAACAATTCTCTAGCACATTGATTTAATGCTTTTTTAATAATTCCAGTTGCATTAGGGAACAAGTGAGCAAGTTCTACCATTCTATCACCTGCAACATGCAAATGCCTATGCACATAATCATTAGTAGGATTTAACCAAACTTCACTATAACCGTTAGCTCCCCAGCTAGAGCGGCAAGGTGTAGACTCTTGAATATTAGGATAACGGTCTATATATTCACCAGGAGTTATTAATTTAAAATCGCATTTATCATAATAAATCTTTTTAAACAAAACATATAACCAATCAGGACCTTCATACCACCAATGTCCATATAATTCAGCATCGTAAGGACATAAAACAATAGGGGGAACATCCATATAATTTGCAAGTTCTGTTATTTGTTTTTGCCTTGAGTCAAAGAAATGACCAGTTTGCTTATAAACAGAATCCATAGCCCATTGTGGATTATAGTAATCTTTATTATCTGTGTCGCCAGTAATACGATAATATTTTATTCCAGTGTGAACTCTAGCACCATTGTGAGCAATGTATGGTTTTATATATTCGTAATCTGCATCATATCCAATATCACGATAAAATTCCCTGTAATTATAATCACCAGGGTAACCATTAATAGAGCTCCAAACTTGCCTAGAAGATTCTATATCTCTACCAAATGCAACAACGCCATTTGGAGAAACAATTGGAGCATAAGTGCCATACATAGGTATTGGATTAGCATATAAAATGCCATGAGTTTCTGTTATTATATATTCTATTCCAAACTCTCTTAAATACTTATCTGCTTCTGGAACATAGCCACATTCAGGAAGCCAAATTCCACGAGGTTTTTTTCCAAAATATTTTTCGTAAGTTTGAACGCCCACAGCTATTTGTGCTCTTATTGTATGTTCATTTACATATAAAATAGGGAAGTAACCATGTGTTGCACCACAAGTAATAATTTCTAAAACACCTATATCTTGAAAATGTTTAAAACCTTCAATAAGGTTGCAATTATAAACATCTTTAAATAGGTGTAAATCATTTGAATAACGATTAAAATAATAATATGATAATTTATTTAATCGCTCGTCATATTTGGTTCGTTCAATTTCTTTTTTAGAAAGTTCAATATGTTTTTTCAAATATTTAATATATCTATTTTGTAATAATTTGTTATCTAACATTGAAAGAAGCGGTGGAGTAATTGACATTGTAATTCTATAATCTACTTTTTCGTCAACCAATTTTTGAAAGTTAGTTAATAGTGGAATATAGGTTTCAGAAATTGCTTCATATAACCATTCTTCTTCTAAGTAATCTTCGCTTTCTGGATGATGTATGAAAGGAAGATGTGCATGTAATACAAAACTTACATATCCTTTAGTTTGGTCCATAAATTTCTCCTTTGTAATGATGGTTTATCTAAAATTAGAAGAAGGATTGCTTGATGGATTTTTATAATACCCATTTTTAAAGTCTTCTAATAATTCTTCTGAATATAGTTTTTCATATAATTCTTCTATTGTTTTTACAGAATATATTTTCATGATTTTCTTAGCAAAAGCTGAATTGCTAAAATCCTTTATACTAATTTGATTATTTTTTATATTTCTATACCTAACACTTGGTGATGCTGTTTCAAACATTATATGATCATTTGGAGCATCTAATTCATTTGAAGAAGAAATATATACATAATTTTCAGTTAAATTAGAAATGTATCTATTAGGTCTTCTTCCTAGTTCTACATTATATTTACAGTTTGCATCACTAACATGTATATACCAACTGTTTGCAAAATCATTAATTTCTAATTCAAAACTGTAATTCATAGTTTCATTATGAATTATTAGCACAGGCCTTGAATTTGAAAAGAAATCTTCACCATAGTATTCTTTATAATTTTCTCTATCCTTATCTGAAATATCCCAATATACAAAAAGCATTTTAGGAGTTTGTGCTAATATTTTTACTACAGTTTGATTATATCTATATGGCAAATCATAATACTCCATAATAGATGTAGGCTCTTTTACAGATTTAGTTGTAACTTTTTTTGGAGTTTTTTTTGTAGTTTTTGCAGAAGTAGTTTTTTTGGTAGTATCAACCTTGCTATTTTTAGTGCTTTTTTCCGTTTTTGTACTTTTTTTAGTAGCTGTTTTCTTGATAGCCTCTGTTTTAGCAGTTTCTTGCTTAGTAGTTTTTTTCTTAGTGGTTCCTTTTTTAGCAACGCTCTTTTTTGAATCTTCATTCTTCTTTATTCTACTTTTTATATTACTAACAACTTCTTCAATTTTATCTTTAACTTCGTTTTTATCTTTAGCTTTTCTTGGCATTAAAACTCCTCCTTAGTTTGTTACATTCACTTTCTATTAATACTATATCAAAACGCAAATTAATTCAAGTAAAATCGATTAATTTACAAGAAATATTTTTATACGACAAATTAAAAACTTATAAAAAGCATTGATTTTTTATAATAATTGATATATATTTATAAAAATGGGGATAATATAATTATTTGGTAAGGAGATTTTTATATGTCAGAAGAAGTAGATTCTAAAGAAAGTTTCTTTAAAAGAGTTATAACTAGTATAAAAGATTTTGATAAATATATAGATTTTGCAGTTGAAAAAAGCACAAAAGCAATAAAGTATTTTATAAAATTAATGTTATTGTTTTCAGTAGTAGTAACAATATCATTTACCTATAAATTTGTTAATACAGTTAATAATGGAATAAAATATTTTAAGGAAAATATTCCAGACTTATCATATTCAGAAGGAAAATTAACACTGCAAACGGATGAGCCAATTGTAGTAGAAAATAATGAAGAAATGTTACAATATGTGGTAATAGATGTAACAGCAGATGCCAAAGAAAAAGAAGAATATATTTCAAACTTAAAAAATTATGATAATTCAGTATTATTTTTAGAAGATAGAATGTATTTGAAAAATGCAATGTTAAGTGAGCCAATAGAATATATATACACAGATATTGCAAAAGAATATCAAATAGATAGTTTTACAAAAGCAGAAGTTGTAGATTATATAGAAAAACTTGATCAAACAGCAATATATATAGGGGCATTTGCAACAATTGGTATTACCATGTTTATAATTTACTTTACATCAACATTAATAGATGTAATAATGTTAGCTGTTTTAGGCTTTATTATTTCTAGAATTGTACGAATAAAAATCAAATTTAAACCATGCTTTAATATGGCTGTATATGCACTTACACTACCAATTATATTAAATGCAATATATGTTGCAGTAAATACTTTTACAGGCTTTACAGTAAAATATTTTCAATGGATGTATTCAACAATATCATATATATACATGATTATTGCCATATTAATGATAAAGACTGATTTAATTAATAAACAAAAAGAATTAATGAGAATTGTTGAAGAACAAGAAAAAGTAAGAAAAGAAATAGAAGAACGCAAGCTAAAAGAAGAAGAAAAAAAGAGGGAAGAAGAGGAGAAAAGAAAAGAGAAAGAAGAGAAGAAGGAAGAAAAAAAAGAAGAAAAGGATAATAATATAGGAGAAGAGCCAGAAGGCTCGAAGGCATAAACTTAGTAGAACTTAAACAGGAAAAATGAAGATATTACAATATTCTTTAATATTTAGGAGGAAAAAATGGACAATAACAAAAACGAAGAAAAAAAGAAGATGTATCTATCAATAGCAATTTTGGTATTACTAGTTATTATTGTAGCTGGGTTAATATATATGATAGTCAATAAAAAAGATAGTCAAGATAACGAATTAGCATATACAGACCTAATAAAACAGCTGGATAATCAGGAAGTAGAAGAAATAGAAATGACAGTAGGAAGTACAACTGTTAAAGTAAAAAGAAAAGGCGAAGAAGAAGAAAAAACCACGATTGTTCCAAGCACACAAGCATTTGTTGAATTAGTACAACAGCAAACAGAAAATGGAAACGAGTTTAAATTAATACAAAAAAATGCAAGTATAATTTCTAGAGCATCATCAGCAATTTTTACAATATTACCTACAATTTTAATGGTAGCTTTACTTGTGATAATTGTAAAAATGCAGGGATTAGGCGATAAAGGAAAAATATATGATGGCAAAGAAAATAAAACAGATGTAAAATTTGATGATGTAGCAGGACTAGACGAAGAAAAAACAGAGTTAGTTGAATTAGTGGACTTTTTAAAAGAACCAGAAAGATTTAAAAGTATGGGAGCTAAAATTCCAAAGGGAGTTCTACTATATGGAAAGCCAGGAACAGGAAAAACCTTAATAGCAAAAGCTGTTGCAGGAGAAGCAGGAGTACCATTTATATCAATGAGTGGTTCTGAATTTATTGAAATGTTTGCAGGTTTAGGAGCATCACGCGTAAGAAAATTATTTGAAAGAGCAAGAAAAATGGCTCCATGCATAGTTTTTATTGACGAAATTGATGCAATTGGATCTAGAAGAACTAGCCAAAGTGGTGCGGAATCTGAAAATAATCAAACTCTAAATCAATTATTAGTTGAAATGGATGGATTTGAGGAAAACGGTACAATTATTGTACTTGCAGCTACAAATAGACCAGAAATGCTAGATAAAGCATTATTAAGACCAGGAAGATTTGATAGGCAGATTACAATTTCTACTCCTGATGTAAGAGGTAGAGAGGAAATTTTGAAAATACACAGCAAGGATAAGAAATTTGCAGATAATATTACATTGAAAGGAATAGCAGAAGATACAGCAGGTTATACAGGAGCAGAGCTAGCAAATATTTTAAATGAAGCAGCAATAGTAGCAACAGTTAATAGACATGATGCAATTAATCAAGATGACTTAGAGGAAGCTGTGAAAAAAGTTTCAATTGGATTGCAAAAAAATAGTAGAGTAATATCTGAAAAAGAGAAACAATTAACAGCATATCATGAAGCTGGACACGCAATAGTAGGTAGATTCCTAAACACAGGTGAGGATTTAAAAGAGATTTCTATTATACCAAGAGGCGTTGCAGGTGGATATACTATGTATAAAAATAATGAAGATAAATTTTATCGCTCTAAAGGAGAGTTAGAAGATAAGTTAGTAGGTTTATTTGGAGGTCGTGCTGCTGAAAAGTTAGCATTGAATGATATATCAACTGGTGCTAGAAATGATTTACAAGTAGCAACCCAAATTGCAACAGACATGGTTACAGTATATGGAATGAGTGATAGAATAGGTCCAATTTCATTAGAAAAGGATGAGCAAATAAACATATTAGGTGAAAACATGGGGGATGCAGTAGAAGAAGAAATAAAAGCATTAATTGATAATGCATATGTACGAGCTCAAAAAATTCTTTTAGATAACTTTGATAAATTGCACTTAGTTGCAGAGTTATTATTGAAAAAGGAAACAATTACAGCAGAGGAATTTGAACAACTATTTTAAATATAAAAAGTTAGAGCAAGGGAGTACCTGCTCTAATTTTTTATAGTATTATACATATTAATCCGCCACTACCCTCATTAACAATGCGCTCTAAAGTTTCTTGTAATTTCATTTGTGCATCTTCAGGCATTTTTCCAAGTTTAGTTTGTAGTCCTTCATTAACCAATTCATGTAAGCTTTTACCAAAAATGTTAGATTCCCAAATTTTTTTAGGATCACTTTCAAATTCTGATAATAGGTAATTTACTAATTCTTCAGACTGCTTTTCACTACCAACAATAGGAGATACTTCAGTTTGAATGTCTGCACGAATCATGTGTATTGATGGTGCTTTTGCTTTTAATTTTACTCCAAATCTAGAACCTTGCTTAACCATTTCAGGTTCATCTAAAATGAGTTCATCAATAGAAGGAGTTACAATACCATAACCTTTCATGCGCACTTCTTCCAAAGCATATGAAATTTTATCATATTCCTTTTTAGCCTTAGCTAAAGATGTAATTGTAGAGAATAAGTCAGCTTCATTACTAATATCAATGTCAGAAATTTCAGATAATACTTTATAAAATAATTCTTCTTGTAAATCGATAGACACATTCACACAGCCATTTCCAAGAGTAATTTCATTTAAGGTAGTTTTACTAATAATTTCTGTTTTTTGAATTTTTGATATTCCACTATCTACTTGTTTTAATATTTTTATATCATGAAAAGCATCTTGTATTTCTTGATAAAGGTTACTTTTTAGCCAATGACTATCAGGTAAAACATCAACCCATTTTGGAAAAGATATATTAATTTGTTCAATAGGAAACTCATACAAAACTTTTGAAAATATTTCATTCAAATCTTCGGCATCCAAATAAGCACAATTAGTTGGTATTACAGAAGTACCATATTTGTTTTGCAATTTACTTGCAAGTTCAAGAGTATATTCAGAATTGGGTTCGTTAGAATTTAGAATAATAATAAATGGCTTATTTAATTCTTGCAATTCACTTACAACGCGTTCTTCTGCAGATATATAATCTTCCCTTGGAATATCTGTAATGCTACCATCAGTTGTTATTAAAATACCAATTGTAGAATGTTCTTGGATAACTTTTTTTGTGCCTATTTCTGCAGCTTGTTCAAAAGGTATTTCTTCTTCAAACCAAGGAGTTTTAACCATTCTTGGCATGTCATCTTCTAAGTATCCTATAGCATTATTAACCAAATAACCAACACAATCAACAAGTCTAGTTTTTAATTTTATATTATCACCAACAGTAATTTCAATAGCCTCATTCGGAACAAATTTTGGCTCTGTTGTCATTATTGTACGCCCTCCAGCACTTTGAGGCAATTCGTCCATAGCCCTTTGTCTTTTGTACTCATTATCAATATTTGGAATAACAAGTAAATCCATAAAGCGTTTAATAAAAGTAGATTTACCAGTTCGTACAGGACCAACAACACCAAGATAAATATCTCCTTGTGTTCGTTTTGCTATATCCTGATATAAGTTTGAATTTTCCATTTATAATTTACCCCCTTGTAAAACGTTTGTACAAAACTAACTTTACTAATGTATATTTAAGCAATAAAGGGATTATGCAAGAAAGTTAAAAAAATTCACATTTTTTAGGACGAAAGAATATTATGTAAAAAAGATTGCATTATAAAAAAAAATATGCTAAAATTAGGAACGATGTAGTGCAAAACAATATAATATGGAAAAGAGGTTATACTTATGAAAGATGAAGTAATAGCGATTGTTATGGCTGCTGGAAAAGGCACAAGAATGAAATCAAAAAAATCAAAATTAGTACATAAAATATATGGAAAAGAAATTATAAAAAGAGCGGTAGAGAATGTAAAAAAAGCGGGAATAGAAAATGTAATAACAATAGTTGGATATCAAAAAGAGCAAATTCAAGAAGTGCTAAAAGATAGCGTGATTTATGCGATACAAGAAGAAACATTAGGAACAGGTCATGCAGTAATGCAGGCTACAAAATTATTAGAAAACAGAAGCGGAAAAGTATTGGTGTTAAATGGAGATCATCCTATTATGCGACCAGAAACATTAAAAGCGCTAGTTCAAAAATCAATGGAGCAATCTGAAAGTGCTACAATACTAACAATGGTACACGATAAAGAATTACCATACGGAAGAATTATACATGATGAACATGGAAAAGTAAAAGAAATTATAGAACACAAAGATTGCAATGAAGAGCAACGAAAAATAAGGGAAGTAAATCTAGGAATGTATTGTTTCGATATACAAGAATTACTAGAAGCACTTAAGAAACTAAATAACAATAATTCACAAGGAGAATATTACTTAACAGATGTTATAAAAATTATGTATGACAAAGGCTTAAAAACAGGTTCAATAGTAGTATCAGATAATACAGAAGTACTAGGAGTAAATGATAGAATGGACTTACAAGTTCTAACAAAGGCTCTACAACTACGCATAAACACAGAACACATGAACAATGGAGTTACCATAGAAGATATTAACAATACATATATATATGACGATGTACAAATAGGAATGGATACAATAATACATCCTAATACAACAATAAAAAGCGGAGTTGTAATAGGAGAAGAATGTGAAATAGGTCCAAATGCATATATAAGAGAAGGATGCGAACTTGCAGACAAAGTCAAAGTGGGAAGTTTCGTTGAAATAAAAAAAGCAAAAATTGGAACAAGTACAAAAGTACCACATCTATCTTACATGGGAGATTGCGAAATAGGAGAAAAAGGAAACATAGGATGCGGAACAATTACTTGCAACTACGATGGTTCACACAAAAGTAAAACAATTATTGGGGACCATGCATTTATTGGCTCAAATACAAACCTAGTAGCACCAGTAACATTAGGCAACAATGTATTTGTAGCCGCTGGTTCTACAATTACAGAGGATGTACCAACCGATGCTTTAGCTATAGCTAGACAAAGGCAAACAAATAAGGATGGTTGGATGTCCAAATAGGGACGGTTCTTTTTTGGACATTTTGTCCAATTAGGGACGCTTCCCAAAATCTAGTAAAGCAAAGTGGACAAATGCCACAAAAAAGAACCGCTTTGCTTCGCAAAGGTTGAAAAAACAGCTATTTTTAATAAATATAAAAGAATGTCTTAGAGAATTTCTAAGGCATTCTTTTGCGATTATAATTTATTATCACCAGGTATAAAATAGTCAACCACACCATAAATGATAGCACCTAAAATTGCTGCCATCCATGAAATTGTGTAACCTGCAACAAAAAATTGAGTTACATATAATACGACAGCAGAAAGAGCAAACCCAACAAATCCTTTTCCAAAAGGACTAGCATGTAATCCAGTAAATTTTATAATTAAATAATCAATTACTGTAAGAACTACAGCTGCTAAGGCTAATGCCCAAAAATTATTAATACTAAATCCAGGTGTGAAGAACGCAGTAATAGCAAGTACAATAGCTGCTGCAACAAATCTCCATATAACTTGACCAGCAGTTCCCATTGTGCTACGAGATTGTACATTATCTTGATTGTCAGACATAATATCTAACCTCCTATTCTAAAAATATATACTAATGCTATTTTCATAGTTCATATGTTTATTATTTACTAAAAAAAATAAAATATACAAAATCACCGCAAAATGAATAAAAATTTTTTTTCTGCTCAAAATATAATAAAACGCGTTGATACTTGTGAAGAATTAATGCTTGTTTAAGGAGGAAATAATACACATGTTAATTACATTTATTAGGTCAATTATTTTATACATAATAGTATTAATAGTTATGCGATTCATGGGAAAACGAGAAATAGGGCAGTTACAGCCATTTGAATTAGCCATTTCTATTATGATAGCAGATTTGGCATCTATTCCTATGACAGAAATAGGAATCCCAATTAGCAGGGGAATAATCCCAATACTTGGGCTTTTAGTAATGCATTTGTTAATTTCAATTATAAATCTAAAAAGCTTGAGAGCGAGAGAAATTATTTGTGGAAAGCCAAGAATATTAATTTATAGAGGGAAAATAATGCAAGACGCATTAATAAAAGAAAGGTTTACAATTAATGAGTTAGAGGAAAGGCTAAGAGGGGATAATGTATTTAATATAGGTGATGTGGAATATGCAATATTGGAAACAAGTGGACAAATATCAGTCATTCAGAAGCCAAACAAAAGGAATGCAACACCAGAAGACTTTAATATAATGCCAAATTATGAGGGAATATCATATGACTTAGTAATTGACGGAAAAATAATGAACGATAATTTGAAAAAGTTAGGAAAAGACTATCAATGGTTAAAAAAGCAGGTAAACAAATTTAATATGCAACCAGAAGATGCATTAATAGTTACAATTGATGGGCAAGAGCAAATTTTCTGTCAGAAGAAAGAAAAATAAATAAAACGAAGAAGCGTCCCTAATTGGACAAAATGTCCAAAAAAGAACCGTCCCCATTTGGACAGAAGGAGAGAGAGTATGTATAAAGAGGTAGTTATAAGTGTTATTATAATAATTGTGATTTTTGTGATTAATTTTATTACTCAAAGTTATACTAATTATAGTGTGGATATGGTGGCAAGTAAGTTGGATGAGGTTAGTGAATATTTGTCAAACGAGGCTGGAACTGAAGCGGGAGAAGATACTGGGAGTGAAAAGTTGAAGGAGTGTATGAAGTCGGTTAGAAGTGCGTGGAACGAAGTAAATGAGAAGATGTCATATTATTTGGAGCATAATGAATTGGAAAAGGTTGATGTGGAACTGGCGGTAATTGAAAGTTATATAGATACTGGAACATATGCGGAAGTTGCAGCTAGTATTGAGAAAGAAAAATGTATTTTAGATAGTTTAAAGGAGAGAGAACAATTAAGGTTAATTAATGTTTTTTAAATTTATAAGATGGTCCATATTGTAAATACCAGGAACTTGGCTTACAAGAAATTTTGCAGCTTTTAGGGCGCCTTCTACAAAAACAGATCTTGAATATGTGGAGTGCGTAATTTCCAAGGTTTCGTGCTCACCAAAAAATTTTACACTATGCTCTCCTACAATATTTCCGCCACGAATTGAGGAAAAACCAATTTCACCTTTGCAACGCTTTTTATTTGAAACATGTCTATTAAAAACATATGAGGTATCATATGGCAAAGCAGAACTTATTGCATCAGCAAGGGAAATGGCAGTACCGCTAGGTGCATCTATTTTATTTTTATGATGTGTTTCTACTATTTCAATATCAGAATCAGGCATTGCAGTGGCAATTTGTGCTACTACTTTTTTTATTAGATTAATAGTGTAAGACATATTATATGATTGAAAAATAGGTATAAATTTTGATGCTTGTTTAATTCTACTCATTTGCTCTGGGAGAAAGCCAGTAGTTGCAATTACTATTGGAACTTTAGATTTAGTAGCATATTTTAAAATTTCTAAAGTACAAACAGGAAAGCTAAAATCTATTATAACATCAGGAGTTTGAGAAATTTGGGATATATTATTATATACAGGGAAGGTATTAATTCCAATATCCTTAAAATCAAAGCCAGAAACAAGTACAAAACCCTCAAAATTGTCAATTGAATTAATTAGTTCTTTTCCCATTTTCCCATTACAGCCACTAACCATAACTTTTATCATAAAAATATCATTCCTTTCGCATAATTACCGCAAGAATAATAAAACGAATATATAAAAATATATATTCGTTTATAAAAACTATATGTTATATTTATGTACAATTATGCATTAAACAGAATGAACATACTTAAAAATATATAACTATATCTATATATTTGCTGCAACTTCCTTTTTGCATTATATGCTTTAGCACATTCTTGCATAGCACAATACTTATCTACAAAAGTAATAATCAAACTTTCCTTATATCTTGGGAAGAATGGTGTAACAGGCCACATATGCTTCAAAATAATATCTTCTTCCTTTTTATTTAAAGGGAAGAACTTTTTTGCATTTTGTAAAGCTACTTTAGGATGTGTAAAAGCATGAAATCCTTTCCTGCCATCTTCTCTTTTTCTCCAATCATACAAGAATAAATCATGCAACATAGCAGCCCTTGCTGCAGATTTATAATCTAATCCATATTTTTTACAAATAAGATAGCTGTAATAAGCTACATTCATACAATGCTCAAAACATGATGTATCATAGTGTTGCCTATAATTTTTCATTTGTTGAACAGTACTATTTGAAACTAATTCCGAAATAATAGTTTCAAATTCAATATCGTAATTCATAAAAACTCCTTTGCTTTAGTATAATTCATATATTATCAAATTTAATTATAACATAATAATTGAAAAAGTAAATGTCATTTTATAAATTTAACAAAAATTTAAGAAATTGCATAATTTTTCAAAAGTTCTTCCAAAACAATTTTGTTTTCATTGCTCATTTCTACTAAAGGTAATCTAGGAATTCCAAAATCATAGCCAATCATATTTAGAGCGGCTTTTACAGGAATAGGATTTACCTCGCAAAATAATGCATTTATTAAAGGTAAATATTCAAGTTGCAATTTTCTAGCTTCCTTAATATTACCACAAAGACATAAGCTAGTAATATCCACACAAGCCTTTGGAGCAATATTTGACAAAACAGATATAACTCCCAAACCACCTAAAGCCATAGTAGGAACAATTTGATCATCGTTTCCGCTATATATAGCTAAATTATCTCCACACAATCTAGATATTTCAGCTATTTGAGAAATATTACCACTTGCTTCTTTTATAGCAACAATATTATCTATTTTAGACAGTTCAAAGCATGTTTTAGGTAAAATATTAACACCAGTTCTACTTGGTACATTATATAAAATAATAGGCAAACTAACACAATTAGCAATAGCAGAAAAATGTGAAATTAATCCAACCTGTGTAGTCTTATTATAATATGGAGTAACAACCAAAATAGCATCAGCACCAAGCTCTTCGGCAAGTTTGGATTGCCTAATAGCCTCAGCTGTGTTATTACTTCCAGTTCCAACAATTACAGGAACTTTATGATTAGTACATTCAACTGCAAATTTTATCGTTTGAGCCTTTTCATCTTTAGTCATTGTGGAAGCTTCACCACTAGTTCCACATACCACTAAAGCATTAATTCCATGTGCTAGTTGAAAATTAATCAATTTTTCAAACTCACTAAAATTTACTCCAGAATCATTAAAAGGAGTAGCAAGAGCTGTTGCACATCCTTTGAAAATACATTTCTTCATATAAAAACACCTCCTTGCATTATATGAAATTAAAACTTGAAAATATATAGAAAATATAAAAAAATCTTGCATAATTCTCATGGATATTATAAAATTGCCATATAATAACTATGAAAAGAGGGATAGCAATGTCAAATGTAAAATTAGATTTTAGCAATGCGGGTTTTCAAGAAAAAAATATAATGGAATATAAAGAACAAGTTGAAAAAATACACAACGAATTAAATGAAAAAGCAGACGATGAAAAAGAATTTTTAGGTTGGTTAAAATTACCAACATATTATGATAGAGTCGAATTTATAAGGATAAAAAAAGCAGCAGAGAAAATAAAAGCAAATTCGCAAGTGTTTTTATGCATTGGAATAGGAGGTTCTTACTTAGGAGCAAGGGCTGTTATAGAAAGCTTAACACATACTTTCTATAACTATAAAAAGAATGATACTCCACAAATACTATATGCAGGTAATAATTTGAGTCCAAACTATATTAATGATTTAATTGATATTATTGGTGATAAGGATGTATGCATAAATGTTATTTCAAAATCTGGAACTACAACAGAACCAGCAATTGCATTTAGAATTTTTAGAGAATTTTTGGAAAACAAATATGGTATAGAAGAAGCTAAAAATAGAATTTATGTTACAACAGATAGAAAAAAGGGAGCATTAAAAACTCTAGCAGATGAAGAAGGGTATGAAACTTTTGTTATACCAGATAATGTTGGAGGTAGATATTCTGTGTTAACAGCAGTGGGATTATTACCAATAGCAGTTGCAGGAATAGATATAGACAAATTAATGTTAGGAGCTAAAATTGCACAAGATAAATATAATGATAGCAATTTAAAGTACAACGAATGTTATAGATATGCAGTTGTAAGAAACATATTATACAAAAACAGAAAGAACATTGAAATATTAGCAAATTACGAACCTAAAATGCATTATTTTACAGAATGGTGGAAACAACTTTATGGGGAAAGTGAAGGAAAGGAAACAAAAGGAATTTTCCCTGCAGGCGTTGATTTTACAACAGATTTACATTCAATGGGTCAATATATTCAAGAAGGAAGAAGAAACTTATTTGAAACGGTAATAAGGATTGAAGAGCCAAAAAGTGATATTACAATTAAACCAGACGAGGACAATTTAGACGGAATGAATTTTGTAGCAGGAAAAACTTTAGACTTTGTTAACAAAAAAGCAATGGAAGGAACAGTAGAAGCGCATGTTAATGGTGGAGTGCCAAATATAATAATAAGTTTAGCAAAACTTGACGAAGAAACAATAGGTGAATTAATATACTTCTTTGAATTAGCATGTGCAGTATCAGGCAATCTACTTGGAGTAAATCCATTTAATCAACCAGGGGTAGAGGAGTACAAGAAAAATATGTTTAGATTATTGGGAAAAAAGTCTTGACATTTTAAAAAGAATATCTTAATATATATTAAACAATTAATTACTTGGTGCATTAAAAAACACCAAGTAATTGTAGTATAGGAGGAGAGCAATATGGAGGAAAAAGAAATATTATTAACTCAAGAAGGATATGACAATTTAGAAAAAGAATTAGAATATTTGAAAACAGAAAAAAGAGCAGAAATAGCAGAACGTATAAAAATTGCATTAGGATTTGGTGATTTATCAGAAAATTCTGAATATGATGAAGCAAAAAATGCCCAAGCTTCTAATGAAACAAAAATAGCTAGTTTGGAGAATAAATTAAGATATGCAAAAATAATTGATGAATCTGAAATAGATACAAAAAGTGTTCAAGTTGGAAACACAGTAAAAATACAAGATTTAGAATTTAATGAAGAATTAGAATATACAATAGTAGGTTCAACAGAAGTAGATTTAGCACAAAATAAAATATCAAATGAATCACCAGTAGGAGCAGCATTAATAGGTGCTAAGAAAGGTGAAACTGTTGAAGTAAAAGTACCAACAGGAGATATTGTAAAGTATAAAATATTATCAATAAAAAAATAAATAGAAAAATATCCTAAATTTAATAATAAATTAAATTAGGATATTTTTTTATGCAACAAAGAATTAACCCAATTGTACAATTCTAATATTTACAGAGTTCAAGTCAGAAGAAGCATAAATCTTTATGCTAGTATCACTATTATTTTTAAATTTAAAATCTACACTTCCAGTGGCAACAGCAGCATCTTTGCCTTTTTCTACATAAAATACGCGTTTACTATGTGCGTGTCTTTCAGTAACTTCTAATTCTGGAATTTGTAATACTACATTATATAATGTACTACTTACTTGACAATTACCACCGCCGAATGCTTTAAAGGTATGACCTTGCTTATCGAAAGCATCGGCCTCTTGATAACCTCGTTCTGGGGTAGGTTTTCCAATAGTATTGCAAAAAGAAAATATTTCTCCGGGATTTACAATTGTGCCATCTAAAATTCCTGTAGTAATGTTGATATTATTGGTTCTTGGAGAAGCGGAACCATTTAATTTTGTTGAAAATGATGCCATTTCAATTTCTGTGGTGGGGTTATCATGCCCATGCTGATGGATTTGGGTGATATTGGTGTTTGTATTAGTGGAAATATTATTAGAAGAAGTAGCATTAAGATTGCTACTTAATTTTGCATAATTAGGATCAGAAACAATATTTGAATTATTATTTGTATCGTTATTAGAACACCCAGCTAAAAGTAAAATAATTAAAACTAAGGAGATAAAGTTTATAAGTTTTTTCATTTTGATTAACAACTCCTATGTGAATATTTTTGTATTATTATTTACTGGAATTACTAAAATATACTAATGATTGTGGATTTATTTAAGATTTAATGTAAATAAATAAGATTATTATTTCAAATAAGAATTAATGACTTTAATAATTTCTTGGGGATTCCTTGATGTATGCGAAACAAGTAGGATATAAACAGTATTTTCTTTTATAGCATAAAAAATTTTGTGATTATTATATATTAACTGTCTTATTATATATCCATTTTTATTAAATAAAAATTTTCCTAATTCGTAAAAAGTATTTAAACTGTCCACATATTCAATTAAGTTATTAATATATGAATTAATTTTATTACTCGAAATAATTTTAGAATTTTGTTTATAATTTAGTAAATCTTGTTTTGCGTTTTCAGACCAAACTACTTTCATATTTCAAGCTTCTTTTTTAATTCTGATGTAGTATAAGTTTTTTCACCATTTTTTATACTATCTAAAGATTGTTCAACTTTTACTTTAAGATGAAGTGCTTCAAGGAAGTCATTTACAGTTGGTTCAAAATTATCATTTTCACAATTTGATAACATAATGCTTAGAGTTTCAAAAATATCTCTCATTGAGAGTTGCTCTGTAATTTCTGATGGTATTCCTTCCAATAATTTAATTGCTTTTTGTGTATTACTCATAATTACCTCCATTTATAATTTATTAAATGATAGTTCACATCTAAATATATCTTACAATATATATTATATATTATACAATAAATTATTGTAAATGTAAAAAGTTTTGAAAAAATATGAGTTTTTTTGGTTGGGGATTTCCTTAGATTTCAATATTTTTAGCACTTGTATATTAATTTGATTTAACTTTCCTTGATTTCAACTATATTTAGTTTAATATTTCTTGGCATAAATTGCAACTCAAATAAGCCAAAATTTATACTTTTTGACCTTATTTTATTAGCATTAATTCACTAAATTTTTTCCCTTTTAATAAATCTATTACATATTGTTTTGTACTACCAGTAAAGTTACTTGCTATTTCATATTTTCCTGCATATATCATTTTCCCTTGTTTTACTTTCTTTATTTTTATTGGTTCTGCTATTCTTTGGGCTAATTCTTCTTTTATTCTTTCTTCTGCTCTATGACTTAATACATCTTCTATTGTTTCATTTATTCTACTCATTATTACTTTTAATATCGCTTCTGCTCCTAATCGACTCCAGCTTGTTCTATTTTTCTTCATTCTATCTCTACATACACAGTACATATGGCTTTCTTCTGATCCTAGTGATGGCATTTCTTGCTCTATTTCTTTTAATTCCTCCTCTTTATATCCTAATTTATATTGATATCTTTTTATTCCTTCTTTATTATTTCTTAAATATTCTTCTAATTCTTCAAC
>CANRPR010000031.1 GCA_947632535.1 uncultured Clostridia bacterium
AAAGACAAATAAAAATTAAGACATTTTCACTTACAAACCAAAACTTTTTTTGAGACATTTTTACTTACGAGTCACAATTATTCAGATATATAAAATTTATTCAGAGAAAAAAATTTCTGAAACGGTTGAATCAAGAGCTTTAGCTATTCTTTCCATTATTTCGACAGAAGGATTGTTTCGCGTGCCATTTTCAAGATGGCATAAATAACCTGCAGAAACACCGACTCTTTTTGACAAATCACTAAGAGTCATTTTATGATGTTTTCTATAAATGAAAATTTTATTTTTATACATAATATTACCCCATTTCTTGTGTTTGTCAAAATAGTATCATAAAACAAATTGACAAGTCAAGAACTTTATGATATTTTTTATAAAATATTACAAAAAGTAAGTTTACTACTAGACAAAATAAAAAAAATTATATATAATATCTAAAAATGAAAGAAAAAGAGGTAAAAAGTATGATAGGAGATATGATTGCAAAAGCAAGAAAAGAAAAAAAAATAACAAAAACAGAACTAGCAAGGCTAACAGACATTAATATAGGACATTTAACACACATTGAAAAAGGGGAAAGAAATCCAAGCCATAAAGCTTTAAAAAATATATGTAAAGCATTAGACATACCATATCAACAATTAATGTATACTTATGACAAAACAATAAATGAGGATCAAGAGAGTTATGATATTGTTAAACATATATCATACAGTAAAATGATAGCCATAGATTCTATAGGAGGATTTATAGACTGTCCACCTGAATTACCAAGCGCAGCAGCAGCAATAAAAGTAAATGATGATTCAATGGAGCCAAAATTTGAAAAAGGTTCATATGTATATGTAGAATATAATACACCATTAAATGCTAAAGACTATGGTATATTTAGTCTAAATGGTGAAATAATAATGAGAAAATTTTTTACAAGAAACGGAAAAATATTATTAAAGGCAGAAAACAAGTCATACAAGGAAATTGCAGTAAAAGATAGTGACGAATTATACATAATTGGTAAGATTTTATCAAAATAATTAAAAATTTGTAAAAAAGACTTGAATATTGTTTTTTTTAATAATATAATAGGCGTAGCAAAAGACAAATAGGGAGAGAAGAAAAATGGAATTAACTAAAAATATATTTTTTAATACTGATAAATTAGTATCAAATACGGTTGTTAAAATATCATATACAGGAAAATTATTCCAAAACAATGCCGATGAAGTATATATTCACTATGGCTTTGGATTATTGTGGGAAAATTTAAACGATGTTAAAATGGAAAAAACTGAACTAGGATTTCAAGCAGAAATAGAATTGCAAGATTCAGAAAGCTTAAACTTCTGTTTTAAAGATTCAGAAAATAATTGGGATAACAATGAAAATAAGAACTACATATTCCCTATAGAGAAACAGCAGTTGGCCTTATTAGTCAATGAAAATCAAGAAGAAAACATATTACCAACTAGAAGATTGAGAAAAACATATTTATGGAGTAAAAAAATTAGACTAGCTATATATAAAGTAATAACTTATCTTCCAAAAATCATATCAGGAAATTACAAGAGGAAGGTAAATGATCAATAAAAATTATAAAAAATAACTCGAAGTAATAAAACTTCGAGTTATTGTTGTATTATTATTAAATAATCCATCCACCATTAATGCTAATAACTTGCCCTGTGGTATATTCATCTTCGATTAGCCAAGCTACACATCTTGCCACATCAATAGGGTTACCTAGCCTTTCCAAAGGAATTTCATTTTTTATATTATTAATTTCTGATGTAGAATAATTTTTATTCATATCTGTCTGAATATATCCTGGAGCAATTGAATTAACTCTTATATTTGAAGGTCCCAGTTCTTTAGCAAGAGATTTTGTTAGAGCATCCAAACCAGCTTTTGACACACTATAGTGTGTTTCACATGCTGCACCAGTGATTCCCCAGATAGATGAGATATTAATAATACATCCAGATTTATTGTTTATCATAGTAGAAACAACTTCTTGACTTGTATAAAAAGCAGATGTTAAATTAGTATTTAACATAGAATGCCAGTCGGAATCAGTGATATCTTGGAAAAGTTTCGTTTGACTAATTCCAGCATTATTAATTAGAATATCTATATTACCAAAAGTATTCAAAGTATAATTTACTAAATTTTTAACATCGTTACGAACAGTAACATCAGCTTTTATGCAATAAACAGAGAAACCTTGACTACATAAAGTATTTTTTAATTCAAAAGCTTCTTTTTCTGAAGTATTATAACTAAATACTACATTTAAGTTTGATTTTGCTAAACTTTCTACAATAGATTTTCCAATTCCTTTTGCACCGCCAGTGATAATGGCTGTTTTCATAAAATTACCTCCTATAATAAAAGTGTTAGAGATAAAAAAATAACACCTCATAACAAGTTATAAAACAAGCTAAGAAGCGTTTTTGGAGCCACTTGTCCGACTTGAACGGACGACCTACTGATTACAAGTCAGTTGCTCTACCAACTGAGCTAAAGTGGCGTCATATGGTGACCCGTACGGGAATCGAACCCATGTCTCCGCCGTGAAAGGGCGATGTCTTAACCGCTTGACCAACGGGCCTAATAAATGGTGAGCCATCCGAGACTCGAACTCGGGACAACTTGATTAAAAGTCAAGTGCTCTACCACCTGAGCTAATGACCCATGTACTTCCAAAGAAACAGTACCTATATATCTTACAACAAAAAAATCATAATGTCAACAATTTTTACAAAAAAAATTAAAAAGATTAAAAACATTGCAAAAATACATAACTCATGATAAAATTAGCCTAGAAAATTTGTGCCTTCCGTAAGGTATATTAGCGAAGGCATACGAGGAAGGAGATAAATATGAAAATATTATTAAAAAATGGAACAGTAATAGACTATGCATCAAAAACTAATGAAAAGATGGACATACTAATAGAAGATAATAAAATTTCAAAAATGCAAAAACAAATTAATGAAAATGCAGATACAACAATTGACTGTACAAACCTTTATATTATGCCAGGAATGATAGATATGCATTGTCACTTAAGAGAGCCAGGTGGGGAACACAAGGAAACAATTGAAACAGGTTCTAAAAGTGCAGTTGCAGGTGGATTTACTACAATTTGTCCTATGCCAAATACAAATCCAACACCAGATAACCCAGATGTATTGGAAAGAATTATAAAAGAAGCTAAGAGAGTAAATTTATGCAATGTACTTCCTTTCTCAAGTGTAACTAAAGGTGAAAAGGGACAAGAACTTGTGGACTTTAAAGCACAATTAGAAGCAGGAGCAATTGCATTTTCAGATGATGGAATGCCAGTTGAAAATGCTAGAATGATAAGGGAAGCAATGATAGAAGCGAATAAATTAAACAGTTTCATATCAGAGCATTGTGAAGAAAAATCTGTATCAGCAGGAGCAATAAATGCAGGGAAAATAGCTGAACAATTAGGAGTTCAGGGAGTGTTGCCAGAAGCGGAAGAAATAATGGCAAGTAGAGACATAGTAATTGCAGAAACAAATAACTTACATACGCATATATGTCACATTAGTACAAAAACATCAGTAAACATGATAAGAGACGCTAAGAAAAGAGGGGTAAAAGTTACTTGTGAGACTTGTCCGCATTACTATAGTTTTACAGTAGAAGAAGTTTTAAAATCTGGTGTTAATGCAAAAATGAATCCACCGCTTAGAGAAGAAAAGGATAAACAAGCAATAATCCAAGGATTAAAAGATGGAACAATTGATGCTATAATTACAGACCACGCACCACATGCAGAAGAAGAAAAAGCAAAAGGATTAGCATCTGCACCAAATGGAATAATTGGATTTGAGACAGCGCTATCAGCTACAATTACAAACCTAGTAGATAAAGGGTATATTAATTATTTAGATGTGGTAAGATTAATGTCATATAATCCAGCAAAGTTATTAAAAATAGACAGAGGAGAATTAAAAGAAGGTGCAGTAGCAGATATAACAATTTTTGATCCAAATAAAGTGTATACTTACACAAAAGAAATGGTAGTGTCAAAATCTAAAAATAGTCCATTTATAGGTAAACAGTTGAAAGGAAAGGTACAATATACAATTGTTGATGGTAGAATTGTGTATAAGGAGGGAGAATAAAAATGGCAAATGCAATAGATCAATTAATAGATAAGATAAGAGAAATGAATAACCCTACTGTAGTAGGAATTGATCCTAAATATGATATGGTTCCAGAATTTATAAAAGCAAAATATGATCAAACAGTGGAAGGCATGGCACAAGCATGTACAGAATTCAACAAAGCATTGATTGATGCAGTATATGATGTAATTCCAGCTGTAAAATTACAATTAGCGTACTTTGAAAAGCTAGGGATAGCAGGAATAACAAGTTTTTATGCAACATGTAAGTATGCAAAACAAAAAGGAATGATAATAATGGCGGATGCAAAAAGAGGTGATATTGGTTCAACATGTAGTGCGTATTCGTCAGCATATTTAGGCAAAGTAGAGACGCAAGATGGAAAAACAAGTATATATGATGCAGACTTTATAACTTTAAATCCATATTTAGGAACAGATAGTGTAAATCCATTTGTAGAAGATTGTAAAGAGTATGATAAAGGAGCATTTGTAATTATTAAGACTTCTAATAAGTCTTCAGGGGAATTGCAGGATTTAAAACTTGAAAATGGAAAAACAGTATATGAACAAGTTGCAGAATTAGTAGAAAAGTGGGGAGAAGATTTAATTGGAAAATATGGATATAGTAGTATATCAGGAGTAGTAGGAGCAACATATCCAGAACAACTACAAAAGATAAGAGAGATTGCACCACATACATTTTTCTTAATACCAGGATATGGAGCACAAGGAGGAAAGGCTGAAGATATTGCATTAGGATTTGATAAAAATGGAATAGGTGGAATAGTAAATGCAACAAGAAGTCTAATGGGAGCATATAAGCTAGAAAGATGGAGTAATATCTATAGTGAAAAACAATTTGCAGAGGCAACAAGAGCAGAGGCATTGCGAATGAGAGACGAATTGAATGAAGCTATATCAAAAGTAGTAAAATAAGAAATATAAGGTTTATAGGTAAATCCAACAAAATGAAAACCTAAATAAAATAAAAGGAGAAAGAAAATGCCAGTTAATATAAAAGCAAAATTAATAAAAAAAGAGCAATTAAAACAAGACATATATAAATTTAGTATGCAGGCAAAGGAAATAGTTGATATTGCGAAACCAGGAAACTTTATAGAGATAAGAGTAACAGATAGTATAGAGCCATTATTAAGAAGACCAATTAGTATATACAACATGGAAAAAGATACAGGAATATTAGAAATTATTTTCCAAGTAAAGGGAAAAGGAACTAAAATACTTGCAGAAAGAAAAGAAGGCGAATATATAGATATAATTGGTCCATTAGGCTATGGAACATTCCAAGTAAAAAATACGGGAACAGTAGCAATTATAGGTGGTGGAATAGGAGTATTTCCATTATATGAACTAGCAAAACAAACTAAGGCAGCAGGTGCAATGGTAAATACATATTTAGGTTTTAGAAGTAAGGATTTTGTGGTATTAGAGGAAGAATTCAAAAATGTATCAAGCAAGTTAATAATAACTACAGATGATGGAACATATGCAGAGTCAGGATTTGCAATAAATAAATTAAAAGAGGATATATCGGTAAATAAGCCAGATATGATATATGCGTGTGGACCGTTACCAATGCTAAAAGCTGTACAAACTCTTAGTATAGAACAAGGCATACCATGTCAAATATCATTAGAAGAGAAGATGGGATGCGGACTAGGAGCATGTTTAGGATGTGCAGTAAAAACAGCAAACAGTCCAGCTGATGCACCACAATACTGGCATGTTTGCAAGGCAGGACCAGTGTTTGATGCATCAGATGTTGAAATATAACCAATATTGAAAGGGTGAAAATTATGAATACAAGTGTTAATTTAGCAGGAATTAAAATGAAAAATCCAGTAACAGTGGCATCACGGTACTTTTGGATATGGTAGAGAATTTGACCAATTTATAGATTTAAATAAATTAGGAGGAATTTGTACTAAAGGTACATCTTTAAAACCAAGAGCAGGGAACAAGCCGCCTCGTGTATATGAAGTATCAGCAGGAATGTTAAATAGTATAGGATTGCAAAATCCTGGAGTAGAGTTTTTTATGGAGAATGACTTGCCATGGTTGAAAAGGTTTGATACAGCTATTATAGTAAATGCTTGTGGTAGTACAATTGACGAATATGTTGAATTATGTAAGGTGTTAAATACACTAGATATAGATGGAGTAGAATTAAATTTGTCATGTCCGAATGTAAAAGCAGGTTGCTTAGCTTTTGGAACTACTTATGAAGGAGTAAAAGAAGTAACAAGTCAAGTTAGAAAGGTATTAGACAAACCTTTAATTGTTAAGCTAACTCCTAATGTAACAGATATAACTGCACCAGCAAAAGGAGCAGAAGATGCGGGAGCAGATGGAGTATCTTTAATAAATACTTTACTTGGAATGAGTATAGATATATATAAAAGAAGGCCACATCTTGCTAACAATACAGGAGGATTATCAGGTCCAGCAGTAAAACCTGTTGCAGTTAGAATGGTTTATCAAGTTTCAAAGGCTGTTAAAATACCTATTCTAGGTTTAGGTGGAATTATAACAGGAGAAGATGCTATAGAGTTTATGCTAGCTGGAGCACAAGCAATTTCAATAGGAACAGCTAATTTTATTGCACCAGATACATGCTTGAAAGTAATAGATGGAATAGAAAAATATATGAAAAAATGTAATATAGAAGATATTAACTCTATAGTAGGAACAGTGGAAATGAATTAAAAATGTAGCATAATTTAATAACAAAAACACCTTAAAAGCAAGGTGTTTTTGTTATTAAAAAATCATAAGTATAATTTGATTTGATTGCAACAATTTTTTAGATATTAATCGAGGTAACCTTCTAAGTAGTCTGATAATGCGACAAAACTGAGTGCGTCTTCAAATGAAAAGTTAAAGACTTCTTCATCTCCGTCTGTATATACGACTTTTAAATCAAGAAAATCGTTGTCGGAGCGCTTTATGTATATCTGATCGACCTTTTTGCTTAGAATTGTTAAAGCATTTTTGTTTATAGCTAATTCTCCTTTTTGCCAGTCACTAGGTAATTTTTTTCGTAGTCCTTCGTATTTTAATGAATGTTCACATATATTGTCATATCGAAAATAGAAATGTGTCAAAATTAATATGACAGGTACAGAGAGCATTAATATAATAAAAAGGATTCCATGACGTAAGTAAGAAGTAGTAGCTGCGACCATATGGTCTAAGAAAATATAGCCCGGCGAAAAGATTAGCAGATAAATAAGAAGGATACAATCAAATACAAGTAAGAATTTAATTAACCTGCGTAAAATTGTCCGTTTCTTTAAGTTTTTTTGTAACATAATAAAATCTCCTTTCATAAAAAGTTGCAATCACAATACAAAGTATTATACAATATATTATATCACGATTTTATGTAAAACACAACAAAAAGTCAAAAGCACCCTGAATCAAGGCGCTTATTGACTTTTTACTTTTTGATTGCAACAGTTTCTTAGATACTAATCTTCTTTTAAATAATCATTTAATGAAACCAATTTTAAAGCATCATCAAATGAAACTTCAAAGGTTTCTTCCTTACCGTTTTTGTACTCAACTTTAAGGAAAATGGAGTTACTGCCACTCTGCTTCATATAAACCTTTTTTGCTAAAGGTTTACATATTGTGTCATGCTGCTTATCTGTCAAAAACTTTGTCTTTTTCCAGTCAACTGGAAGACGATTGCGCAATTTGTCATACATCATCTCTTTTTGCAGTAAATTGCTATAGTCGTCGTAGATGCCTGCGACATGAATGCTAATCAGTATCATGATAAAAAATACAATTCCAATAATCATATGCTGATCAAACAAGTCGCTTGTTTGTTTCTGCGAACAACTCAGGTAAAGCAGAATTGGTGAACCAAACGCCAAATAAAGTAAAGTGATAGCGTCTGCAAATGATAAGATGATAGTTAACAGGCGGAATAAATCCCGCTTTTTTAAATAGTATTTTAGCATAAAAATGGATCTCCTTTCATGAAAAGTTGCAATCAAAATACTATGTACATAATATATTATATCACCATTTTATGTAAAATACAACAAATTTTGTAATAAATTATTGAAAACCAAGTCGAAATATAGTATTATATAAAGGTATAAAAATGAAAAGGAGATGCCTTTATGGAGAAAAGTTTTAGCGAAAGTTATAAAGCAGCAGGAGTAGATGTTACAGCAGGGTACAAGTCAGTTGAACTAATGAAAAAATATGTACAAAGTACCTATACAGATGGAGTTGTATCTGATATAGGTGGATTTGGTGGGCTTTTTGCGCCTAATTTAAAAAATATGAAAGAACCAATTTTAGTTTCAGGAACAGATGGAGTAGGAACAAAACTAAAATTGGCTTTTTTAATGGATAAACATGATACAATAGGTCAAGACTGTGTTGCGATGTGCGTAAATGATGTTGTATGTTGTGGTGCTAAGCCATTATTTTTCCTAGATTATATGTCACTATGGAAAAATATTCCGGAAATGGTGGCAACTATTGTAAAGGGAGTAGCTGAAGGATGTAAAATGGCAGATTGTGCATTAGTTGGAGGAGAAACAGCAGAAATGCCAGGACTATATTCAGAAAATGAATATGACTTAGCAGGATTTACAGTTGGAATAGTAGATAAAGAAAAAATGATTAATCCAGAAACAATACAAGTAGGCGATGTAGTAATAGGACTAGCTTCTTCTGGAGTTCACTCAAATGGTTTTTCATTAGTTAGGAAGATATTTAATGTGAATGAAGAAAATTTAAAACAATATAAACCAGAATTAGGAAGAACCTTAGGAGATGCCTTGCTAGAACCAACAAAAATATATGTAAAACCAGTTTTAAAATTACTAGAAGAAGTTCAGGTAAAAGGAATATCTCATATAACAGGTGGAGGATTTTATGAAAATATGCCAAGAATGCTAAATGAGAAAGTAGCATTAAATATAGATAAAAACTCTTACGAAATTCCTGCAATTTTTAAATTAATTCAAAAAGAAGGAAACATTCCAGAAAGAGATATGTATAATACATTCAATATGGGAATTGGTATGGCAATTATAGTATCAAAAGCAGAACAAGAAAAAGCATTAGAAATACTAAGACAAGCAGGAGAAAAAGCGTATAAAATTGGTGATGTAATAGAAGGAAATAAAGAAATTAATATAAAATAGGCAATTTATTATGAAATTAATTTTTAATAAAAGCATTTGCGTAGGATAAGTTAGAAAGGGTGAAGTTTTAATGGTAAGAAGAATATATGTGCAAAAAAAGCCAAAATTTGATATTGAAGCACAAAATACTTTGAATGATATTAGAGAAAATTTACAAATGAAAAAATTACAAAATCTTATAATATTAAATAGATATGATGTGTCTGGCATTACAGAAGAAGTTTATCAAAAAGCTAGAAATACAATTTTTTCAGAACCTCAAGTAGATATTTGTTATGACGAACAATATCCTTTTAATAAAGAGGATAAAATATTTGCGATAGAATACCTACCTGGTCAATTCGACCAAAGAGCAAATTCATTGTCAGAATGTTTACAAATAATAAGTCAAGAAAAAAGGCCTACAGCAAAAACTGCTAAGGTATATATATTACAAGGAGAATTGCTATCAGAAGATGTAGAAAAAATAAAGAAATACCTAATAAATGCAGTAGATTCAAGGGAAGCATCATTAGACAAACCGGAAAGTTTAGAAGAAGTGATGGAAGAGCCAAAAGATGTAGCCATTATAGAAGGCTTTATCAATATGACTGACGAAGATGCACAAAAATTTTATGAGAAATATGGCTTTGCAATGGATTTGGCAGATTTAAAGTTTTGCCAAAAATATTTTAAAGAAAAAGAAAAAAGAGATCCAACCATGACTGAAATGAAAATGATAGATACATATTGGTCAGATCATTGTAGACATACAACTTTCTTAACAAAATTGGAAAAAATTGATATAGAGTGGGATTTATTAACAAAAGTATATGAAGATTACATGAATTCTAGAAAATTTGTATATCAAGATAGAGATAAAGATATTTGCTTAATGGATGTTGCAACTATAGCTGCAAAAGAGCTAAAGAAAAGAGGAATTTTACAGGATTTAGACGAATCTGAAGAAATAAATGCATGTAGTATTAAAGCAAATATTTTAGTAGACGGAAAGCCAGAAGAATATTTAATAATGTTTAAAAATGAAACTCATAATCACCCTACAGAGATTGAACCATTTGGTGGAGCTGCTACATGTTTAGGGGGAGCAATACGAGATCCATTATCAGGTAGAGTGTATGTATACCAAGCTATGCGTGTTACGGGATGTGGTGATCCAAGACAATTAGTCCAAGATACAATGCCAAATAAATTACCTCAAAGGAAATTAACAAATGAAGCGGCGCGTGGATATAGTTCTTATGGAAATCAAATAGGATTAGCAACGGGTCAAGTTGCAGAAATATATCATCCTGGATATGTTGCTAAAAGACTAGAAATAGGGGCATTAGTTGGTGCGGCTCCAAGTAAAAATGTAGTTCGTACAAGACCAGTGCCAGGAGATAAAGTAATTTTATTAGGTGGAAGGACAGGTAGAGATGGATGTGGAGGTGCGACTGGTTCTTCAAAAGCACATAATAGTAAGTCTTTGGCTACATGCGGTGCGGAAGTTCAAAAAGGAAATGCACCAGAGGAAAGAAAGATTCAAAGGTTATTTAGAAATCCAGAAGTTACAAAGTTAATAAAAAGGTGTAATGATTTTGGAGCAGGTGGTGTATCTGTTGCAGTTGGTGAATTAGCAGATGGATTAGTTATTAATCTGGATAAGGTTCCTAAAAAGTATGAAGGATTAGATGGAACAGAACTTGCTATATCAGAATCACAAGAAAGAATGGCTGTAGTGGTTGCAGATAAAGATGTTCAAGAGTTTACTAAATTAGCAGAAGCTGAAAATATTGAAACCAGTATGGTAGCAGATGTTGTAGAGGAAAGAAGAGTAAAAATGTACTGGAGAGGCAAGTTGATTGTAGATATTAGCAGAGATTTTTTAGATACAAATGGAGATGTTAAGAAATCTAGTGTTACAGTTAAAAAGCCAGATTGTGCGAAGAGTTATTTCAAGAAAGAAGAACCATCTAACAAGCTAGAGGCTTGGAAGAAGAATTTGCAAGATTTAAATTGTTGTTCTCAAAAGGGATTAGTAGAGAGATTTGACTCTACAATAGGTGCAGGTACAGTAATAATGCCATTTGGAGGAAAATATCAATTAACTCCGGCTGAGGGAATGGTTGCTAAGATTCCTACTTTAGAAGGATATACTAATACAGGAACTATTATGTCATATGGATATAATCCATATTTGGCTGTGTGGAGCCCATTCCATGGAGCAGTATATGCAGTGGTAGAATCTGTTACAAAATATGTTGCAATGGGTGGAGATTACAAAAAGGCATGGTTGACATTGCAAGAATATTTTGAAAAATTAAGAGATGATAGTACAAGATGGGGAAAACCATTTGCTGCATTATTAGGTGCATATTATGTACAACAAAAGTTAAATATCGCTGCAATTGGTGGAAAAGATTCAATGTCAGGTTCGTATAATGAATTAGATGTACCTCCAACATTAGTATCATTTTGTATAGGCACAGTAGATACAAATAAAGTGGTATCAAACGAGTTTAAAAAAGCAAATTCAAGAGTTATATTGTTAGAAACAAAAATGGATGAGAATGAATTACCAGATTTTGAGGATTTAAAGCAAAATTATGAAATTGTTCATAAATTAATACAAGAAGGGAAGGTTTTATCTGTTGCAACTGTAAGAAATGGCGGAATAGCAGATACTATTACAAAAATGTGCATGGGTAACAAAATAGGCTTTTCTTTAAATAAATTTGATAAATTGTTTATGCCAATGTATGGATCATTTGTAATAGAATTAGCAGAAGAGATTAAAAATGATAAGTTTATTGCTTTAGGAAGAACTATAGAGGAACAGGCTATATTGATTGATGAAAAAGACAAGATAGATTTAGATGAGGCTATAAGCTTGTGGGAAGAACCATTAGAAAAAGTTTTCCCAACAAAAGCTAAAGAAATAAATGACAAGGTGACTGACTTGCTAAGTGATAAAAAATCTATTGTTGTTGCAAAGAGAAAAGTTGCAAAGCCAAGAGTGTTTATACCAGTTTTCCCAGGAACTAACTGCGAGTATGATTCTGCGAAAGCATTTACAGATGCAGGTGCAATAGCGAATACCGTTGTATTTAAGAATTTGAAGCCAGAACATATAGAGGAATCTATTGAAGCTTTTGAGAAGGAAATAAATAATGCACAGATTATAATGTTTCCTGGTGGATTTAGTGCAGGTGATGAACCAGATGGTTCAGGTAAGTTTATTTCTGCAATTTTCAGAAATCCAAGGTTAAAAGATGCTGTTAATAGGCATTTGAAAGAGCATGATGGATTAATTTTAGGAATTTGTAACGGATTTCAAGCACTGATTAAATTAGGTTTAGTACCATATGGAGAAATTGTTGAAATGACTTCAGATATGCCAACCTTAACTTTCAATAATATAGCAAGACATCAATCAAGTTTGGTTAATACGAAGGTTGTGTCGAAGTTGTCACCATGGTTTAGTAAAGTAGAATTAGGTGAGCAATTTGTGATTCCAATTTCGCATGGTGAAGGAAAGTTTGTTGCTTCAGAAGATGTAATGAGAAAGTTAATTGAGAATGGACAAGTAGCAACACAATATGTTGATTTACAAGGAAATGCTACATACGATATTAGATATAATCCAAATGGATCAGTATATGCGGTTGAAGGAATTACTAGTCCAGATGGTAGAGTGCTTGGTAAAATGGGACATTCTGAAAGAAGCTATAAAGATGGATTGTTAAAAAATGTTCCTGGAAATAAAAATCAAAGAATATTTGAGTCAGGGGTGGAATATTATGGATAATAAAATATATGTAACTCCTTTGTCAGGTAGATATGCAAGTAAGGAAATGAATGAGGTATGGTCGAATGACAATAAATATAGTACATGGAGAAGATTGTGGATAGCACTTGCTGAAACGGAAAAAGAGTTGGGTATAAATATTACAGAAGAACAGATCCAAGAGATGAAAAATAATGTGGAAAATATTGATTATGATATTGTTGCAAAAAGAGAAGCGGAATGTAGGCATGATGTAATGGCACATGTATATGAGTTTGGTGTGAAATGTCCAAAGGCGAAACCTATCATTCATTTGGGTGCAACTTCATGTTATGTGACAGACAATACTGATGTGATTCTAATGAGACAGGCTTTAGGATTAGTAAAACAAAAATTGTTGCTAGTTATTAACAATTTGAAAGAGTTTGCACTTAAAAATAAAGGTGTAACTTGTTTAGGATACACTCATTTTCAACCAGCTCAGCTTACTACTGTTGGGAAAAGGGCAACTTTATGGTTACAAGATTTATTAGAAGATTTTGAAGAATTAGAGTTTGTTGAGGATCATATGAAGTTGCTAGGATGTAAGGGAACTACAGGGACACAGGAAAGTTTTATGAAGCTTTTTAAAGATGAAGATAAGGTAAAGCAAATTGATGGCAAAATTGCTGAGAAAATGGGCTTTGACAAGGTATATGCTGTGTCTGGTCAAACATACACAAGAAAGCTTGATTCAAGAGTATTAAATGTATTATCTGAAATAGCACAAAGTGCTTCAAAATTTGCAAATGATATGAGATTATTGCAACATGAGAAGGAGTTAGAAGAGCCTTTTGAAAAAGGTCAAATTGGTTCATCAGCTATGGCATATAAACGAAATCCAATGAGAAGTGAGAGAATTAATTCATTATCAAGGCATGTTATGACTTTAGCAAATGATTCAGCAATAACAGCTGCAACACAATGGCTAGAGAGAACTTTGGACGATTCTGCAAATAAAAGAATTTGTGTGCCAGAAGCTTTTTTAGCAGTAGATGCAATATTAATTTTGTATGCAAATATTTCTACAAATATTGTTGTGTATGAAAATGTTATAAAGACTAATATGATGGCGGAGTTACCTTTTATGGGTACAGAGGAAATATTAATGGGTGCTGTGCTTAAAGGTGGAGATAGACAAGAATTACATGAGAAAATACGAGTTTATTCTATGGAAGCTGGAAAGCAGGTAAAGGAATTTGGAAGACCAAATGATTTGGTTGATAGAATTGCAGCTGACGAAAGTTTTGGATTAACAAAAGAAGAAATCTTACATGTTTTGAATCCAGATAATTTGTGCGGTAGGGCTCAGAATCAAGTAGAAGATTTTATAAAAGAGCATGTAAATCCAGTTCTAGAAAAGAATAAGAATTTGCTAGAAAATGTTGATGTAGAGGTAAAAGTATAGAAAATAAGAATATAGAAAAAATGAAAAAAGAAAATCCCATTTTATATGGGATTTTCTTTTTTAAAAAGTCTTACCAGTTAGCTTTTCATATGCATCAATATATTTAGAACGAGTGGTATTAACGACATCTTCTGGTATAGGAGTAGGGTTATTAGCATCCCAGTTTGTTTCTTTTAACCAATCACGCATATATTGTTTATCAAAACTTTTTTGTCCATGGCCAACTTCATATCCATCAACAGGCCAAAATCTACTAGAATCTGGAGTTAAAACCTCGTCTGCTAAAATCAAAGTACCATTTTCATCTAAACCAAATTCAAATTTAGTATCAGCAATTATAATGCCGTTCTTCAATGCATATTCTGCACACTTAGAGTAAATTTCAATAGCAGTATCTCTTACCTTTGTAGCTAAATCAGTACCAATTAATTCACAAGTCTTTTCAAAACTAATATTTTCATCATGCCCCTCCACCGCTTTAGTAGAAGGTGTGAAAATTGGATTAGGTAGTTTTTCAGATTCTTGCAAACCAGATGGAAGCTTAATACCACAAACAGTACCATTCTCCTTATAACTTTTCCATCCAGAGCCAGTAATATAACCCCTTACAATACATTCAATAGGAAGCATCTTCAATTTTTTTACAAGCATACTCCTACCCTCAAACTCACTACTTCTAAACTCCTCTGGAAAATCTTCCATCCTAGTAGAAATAATGTGATTATTAACAATATCTTTAGTAAAATCAAACCAAAACTCAGAAATTTTATTTAATATAACACCTTTATCCTTAACCAAAGTTGGTAAAATAACATCAAAAGCAGAGATTCTATCAGAAACAACAATCATCAACTTATCATTATCAACTTCATAAATCTCGCGAACTTTACCACTACTAATCTTTTTCATATAATTTTCCTCCTTTTTTCTTTGTCCAAATGGGGACGGTTCTTTTTTGGACATTTTGTCCAATTAGGGACGCTTCTATAAGAATTATTTTCCCATTTGATTCAAATATTCTTCTAGTCCTACTTGTTGTAATTTTTCATCTTTTTTGCAAACACCATCTTTTAAAGATGTTTTGAAATTCTTTAGTTTTTCTTTTATTGTATCATTTCCAATTGCAAGCATTGAAGTGGCTAGAATTGCTGCGTTTTTTGCTCCATTTATTGCAACGGTTGCAACTGGTATGCCAGAAGGCATTTGAACAATTGAGTATAGTGAGTCTAAGCCATTTAGTGTTTTTGTGTGAATTGGAATTCCAATTACAGGTACTGTTGGAACTAAAGCAGCAAAAACACCAGGCAAGTGTGCTGCGCCTCCTGCACCGGCTATAATTACTTTTACATTGTTTTCTTTTAATTGGTTTGCATATTCCATTGCCTTTTCTGGAGTTCTGTGGACTGATAAAATTTTTACTTCATAGGAAATATCCATAGTATCTAAAAAAGCACATGCATCTTTCATAATTGGTAGATCAGAGTCACTTCCCATTATTATAGCAACATCAATATTTTTCATAATAAACCTCCATTCTGACTTTTTTGTCAATAAATTATATAAATACTTCGATTTAGAAGTATATTAAACTTTTCTACTACCTATCTGAGAAATTATATTTCTTGAAGATTCATTCGCTAGTTTGAAAGTTGCATCTATGAAATTTTCGTCAATAGGTTTGTCTAAATATGCGTACTGTTTTATTAAAGTTGATAAAAATGCATCACCAGCTCCAGAAGAGTCTGTTACTTCTGCTATGATTTCTGGAGTTTTTTCGATGCAAATTGTTTTATTATTGCTTTTATAAATAAATTTTGCACCCTTTTTTCCCATTGTAGTTACGAGTAAATCTAAATTAAATAAGTTAAAAAATTCAATATCGTTTTTTACATGAAAGCGTTCGAACAAATATGTAGATACATTTTTATTCAATTGCATTATATTTGCTTTATTGAAAAAATTTAATAAATAAGGTGTTGAGAAATGTTCGACAAAACGAAGATGCCCAACATCTAAGCATAATTTTTTTTCTGGAATATTATTTACAAATTCTAAATTTACTGCTTCAAACTTGTCTAATAAAATAAAGATATTTTTATTTTTTAATTCATCAGGCAATTTTGTAGGTAGATTCTCGGAAAAGTGCATAGTGCATTTATTAGTAATTGGTGAATACCAGCAATGAAGTATTGAATCATCTTCTAGCTTAGAATTGGTTGGAATTAAAATATTCATTATATTAGTATTAATATTTTCCTTTATAATGTAATCAATGTTTATATTTGCGTGTGCAAGTGAATTTAAAGCAATTTGTCCTTCAGCATCATTTCCAACAGAACCAATTGCATAGCAGTTTTCACCCATAAGAGCTAAGTTATATAAAGTGTTCCAATTACTACCACCGCCATCTTGTTTGATTAGATTAAAGTTTGAATCATATATTTTGTCTAAAATTATATCACCATGTGATATAAAAGTAATATTTTTTTTCATAAAATCCCTTCTTTACGATGTTATTATAATATAAAAGCGTGAAAAATACAAATAAAATGACATATTTTTTGAAAAACTATTCCATATTTTGAAGAGTTATGATACAATAGTATACATAATATGATGCGAAAGGAATTGAAATTATAATGAAGAATTGTGCAAAGACATTAGAAAAAAAGTTAACTGATAATTTAGGATATTTTAGAAAAAGAGTACAAATAAGAAGGTTAGAGCAATATGCAGAGATTATTTCGTCAGTTATAAATTCGTATAATAGGAAGAGTCATGATAAAACTATGATGGTAAAGGGAACTAGAAAGGCATATGAAGATACTACGAATAGAAAGACGCATCAAGAGGATCTTGTCGGAATTGCAACGATTATTGCGAAAAAGAAAGGTTTAAGTGAAAAAATAGTTGCTATTATGGCTGCAAATCACGACATTGGTCATACACCATTAGGACATAGTGGAGAGTGGTGGATTTCTAATGTTTTGGAGGATTTGGGATTAGGTGTGTTTTGTCATAATGCTATAGGTGCAAGAGAGTTAATATATAGACACGATGTATATAATGAGATATTAGAGAAAATTCAGCACTTTTATCCTAACACTTCAGAAGCAAAATTGAAGAGAATTAAGGATAGTTTATGGCTTATTATGGATGCAATAAATGCGCATAATGGAGAAAAGGCGAGTATTGAATTTATACCTAAGTCAGAAAAAACAGAGGAAGATTTTCTAATTGAGTTAAATAAGTGCTATACTACTCCTGGTTTTGATAGAACTATTGAACCTGCTACATCAGAGGGATGCTTAATGAGGCTTGCTGATCAAATATCATATGTGCCATTTGATATGGCAGATGGTTTAAGGGAGAAGTTTATTAGTGGTATTGATGAGGATTACATTGTACAGCTAGGAAAATTAGGAATTTCACGAGGGGAAATTGAAAGATATGTTGCGACAGGAAGGTATAATGATCTTGCTAAGTGTTTAAGAGATATCTTTACTGAAGATTTAGAAAAAAATAGTACAAAGAAGAGAATTGCTATGTCACCAGAAGTTTTTCAGGTTATGAAGGATATAAAGAAGATTAACGATAAGGAGATTGTAAATTTTGTTTTGCAAGATGTCGATTTGAAAATTTATCCACAAGCTGTTAGAAAATTGATGGAAAATTATCAGAATATTATTCTAAAAAGTGAATTACTAACTAAGGTATCGCATGGAACTATGAATGTTGAAGCTTTTAATGAGTACAGGTCTTTGTATGGTGATAGCAAGTATATGCCTTTAATAGAATATGTTGCCAATATGTCTAAGGAGGAGTATGAGCAAATTAAAGGAATGGTAGGATGGTCTATTGTCGAGAGAATAGAAAGGGAACAACAAATGGCTAGAGATATTGTGCAGCATAAGGTGGAGTATAAAGAGGAAGAAGGTTTTTCAAAAAGAGATAATAGAATAAAGGGATATGTAAAGTATTATGAAAAAGCGTTAGAAGCTAAAGGTGGCGAATATTCTAAGAAAGATGCTAATGATGATGTTTTGGTTGTAATGAGTAATATTTGTGGAGGTAAATTTAATGATAATTATGTATCTATTGAACAGGGAATTGCGGTGACAATAGGTGCAAATTATTTGGCGAGTCTGAGCGATAGGGAATTTATTGAACAACTTATAGATTATGGTATTATTAATAAAACTGACGAAGATAATTTGATGGTGAAATATAAAGAACTTAAAAGTGTGCGTGATATTGATAAGATAGATTCAAATTGGGAGAAGGTTCGTGACTCGTTTGAAGAAAATGAAAAGTAAATTAAGTATTAATATAGAAAAGAAATATATGCAATTTATGTGCATATATTTTCTATTTAATTATTGCACTTAAAGTTAATATTCCTAGGTTATCTTTGTAAATTTCATTAAATTGAGTAATTGGTAATGGATTTATTCCTTCTCCGGCTTCAATAGTGTATCCAGGCTTGTTATAGGTTTGAATGAACCAGTCTTTAAATCCAGCAAAACTTGAATTATATGGAACTTGAGCTAAGTTATAACCACTACTTTGAGCTAGAATTTTTCCAATTTTAAATCCATGCGTAGGCTTTAAGTCTTGAAAATTCCAATATATTTCCTTGCCTTGTGTATGGTAAGCTAGGACTAGTTGGAAGTTGTGTGATAGTGTGAAATTGTAAACGGCTAGTGCTTCAGGTTCAGTGAGAGGATTAAATCCGACAAAATCACGAGGTGAGGGAGAGTTGAATTCTTGAGAATATTTTATTTTTTTGGCATTTTCCCAATGAGCAGGGAATTGTAAGTTTAAATCCACACCTCTCGTGTTTAAAATATACCAACCCAAAATTAAAATTAATAAAATGCAGTAATCATCTATATTACAGAGTATTTCGATATGAAAGAAATATTCTGTTTTTTTATGCAAAATTACTGCTAGAATTGGAGTGGTAAAAGTGAAAGATAAGATTGGATATTATTCGATAATTCCATCAAGAATTTTATATAATAAAGAATTAAAAGCAAATGAGAAATTATTGTATGCTATGATAACTTCGCTTGCTTGTAAAGAAGGATTTTGTTTTGCAACTAATAATTACTTTGAAAGAACAAATTTAATGAAACAAAAGGAAGAATTACAACAAAAATTAACCCAAACAGAAGAAAAAATAAGTT
>CANRPR010000032.1 GCA_947632535.1 uncultured Clostridia bacterium
ATTCTAAAGATTATGTGAAAGCGAAAGTTAAATCCTTATGTGAAAGTTTTCCATTGGATAGAGTATAAAAATAATAGAAGCCAATTTCTTTTACTCCTATTTAATATTAATATAATATCTTATAGTTTGGTTATAATTCCCTATTTTATTTTTGTATGATATAATTAAAAAAAATTTATTTAAATAATATGTCTAATAATATGAAAAGGTGGTACCATGAAAAATTCTGCAATAGAAGTTAAAAATGTTTCTGTTTCTTATAAATTATTAAAAAAAATTTCACTTAAAAGCCTTTTATTTAATCTTAAAAAAGTAAAAAGAGAAGAAAAACAAGTATTAAAAAATATTAGTTTTAATGTAAAAGATGGAGAAATTGTAGGAATAATTGGAAGAAATGGATGTGGAAAATCTACATTATTAAAAGCTATATCTGGTATACTTTCTCCTGATAAAGGTAATATAAATTTGAATCATAGAAGCGTTTCTTTACTCGCTTTAGGAGTTGGCTTTAATGAAGAGCTATCTGGCTATGACAATATTTTTTTATCTGGTATGTTATTAGGACTGAAAAAAGAACAATTACAAGAAAAAATACAAGAAATAATAGATTTTTCTGAACTAAAAGATGATATTGAAAAACCAGTAAAATCTTATTCTTCTGGAATGCGTTCTAAATTAGCCTTCTCTATAACCGCCATATTAGAAACTGATATTATACTAATTGATGAAGTTCTTAGTGTTGGTGATATAAAATTTAAAGAAAAAACTTATAATAAAATGAAGCAATTAATTTTAGATAAAAGTAAAACTGTTTTAATTGTTTCCCATAATCTAGATGATTTAGTAGACATATGTGATAGAATCATTTGGATTGAAAAAGGAATGATTAAGAAAATGGGAAAAACAAAAGAAATAATAAAGCAGTATAAAAATATGTCATAATTAATGAGAAAGAGTGATTAAAATGTTTCTTATAATAAAATCAACTTTGGGTTCTGTCTTGACTTTTCTTAATTATAGTATATTAATTTTATGTTCAGCTTTTAATAAAATTTTTCTTAAGAAAAAAATCGGCCAAAAGAAAAAAATTATGGTTTTAGTAAATAAAATATGCAAAGGTGGTGCTGAAAGAGCTGCTGTAAATGTGGCTGAAAATTTATCAAATTATTATGATGTTATTCTTGTTACACCTCAAATTGATGACTCTTTTAAAAAAATTGAACCTTATGATTGTACTATAAAACACATTGAAATTAAAGGGAAAACTAAGGTTGCCATCCGAAAAATAAAGAAATTTAAAAAAGAAAATCATATCACTCATTGTATTAGTTTTGGTACAAAAATGAATTTTATAAATTCAGTTTCTAGAGTTAATGATAAGGTAATCATCTCTATAAGGAATTATTTATCTTTTTCAGAGCAAGATAAAAAAAGAAAATTAAGCCATAAAATAGCTAGTATATTATGCGATTATATTATTGCAGTCTCCAAACAAGTGGAAAATGATCAAATAGAGAATTATCATATAAAACGAAGTAAAATTTGTTCCATTCCTAATTATTGTAATAAAAATTATATAAAAAATTCCATTCAAAATTATGATATAGATAAACAGGATAAAGCGATATTTCAAAATAGCAAAATAATCATCACAGTAGGAAAGTTAAAGGTCCAAAAAGGACAATGGCACTTAATTAGATCTTTTAAAAAAATTGTAGAAAAGCATAAAGATGCAAAGTTAATTATATTAGGAATGGGAGAATTAGAAGATTATTTAAAAAATTTAATTTTAGAAATGAATCTAGAAAATAATATTTTTCTTTTAGGACATAAAAATAAAAATATTTATACTTATATGAGTATGTCAGACATTTTTGTATTACCTTCCTTGTTCGAAGGTATGCCTAATGCACTTTTAGAAGCTATGGCATGTGAACTTCCTATTATTGCAACAGATTGCTATGGAGGGAATAAAGAAATTATTGCTCCAGAAAAACAGCAAGAAGAAATTGAAGATATTCAAAAATGTAGTTACGGTATTTTGATTCCAAAGTTTGATATAAAAAAGTACGAGGCACACGAAAAATTAACAAAAGAAGAAGTATTGTTAGCAAATGTTATTAATGAAATGTTAGATGATAAATCTTTATTAACATATTATAAAGAAAAATCACTAAAAAGAATTAAAGATTATGATTACGAGATTCATATACAACAATGGAAAGAAATTATAGATAAAACATAGCAATAGATAAAATTTTTATAAGATTGTTATTTCTTAAAATTATAGGAATCTATTAAAATATATTGTGCGGAGATTGTAAAAAATATGAAAAAAATAATTTTAATTTTCATAATTATAATCATTATATGTTTCTTATTTTTTTATTGGCATTTATTAGGCTCATGGAATACTACTTGCGGTGGTGGAATTGAATCTGCTTATGCAACTTGGTATGCTAAAAAAGATATCTTTTCTTATCATGTCTATATTAGAAGTGCAGACACTGATGAATATAAAAAAGTGGATAATACATTAATTAGGCAATACAGAAAAAATAATAAAACCTATTGGAGAGTAGATGCTTTAGGTTTACTACCTGGGAAATATCAGTTTAAAATAGTACCAATAGTCAATCAAAATGAAGAAAGTAAACAAGAAATTATAACAAATATGATTACTGTAAAAGCAAATACAAGAGAAGGATTCTCATTCTCTAAACATTCTACCAATGGTGGGAATTCTTCTGGAGGTTACTTGGAAAATGGAACTATGCCAAAGGATGCTAAAGTAGTTTATATTACTGATAAAAATGTAAACACTGTCACATTAGACATTACAAAGAAAAATGGTGAAAATATAAAAGCTATTGGCCTTTCTGAAATTTTAACAAAATGGAGAGAAGAAACTTACTCTAAACATTTAATTATCCGAATCTTAGGAAAAATCAATAAATCAGATATTAAGTCTTCTTATATTGAACTTCAAAATAACCAAGGTGTCACAATAGAAGGAATAGGTAATGATGCAACTTTAAATGGTTTCGGAATATTAATACAAGATTCTTCTAATATTGAAATCAGAAATTTAGGATTTATGTTATTTGATGATGATGCTATTAGTTTAAAAGAAAATAATCATAATATTTGGATTCATCATAATGATTTTTTTTATGGAAAAATGGGAAATGGAGATAAAGCTAAAGGAGATGGTTCCACAGACATAAAATCAAGTCAATATATAACAATTTCTTATAATCACTATTGGGATTCTGGAAAAGTTTCTTTATGCGGATTAGAAAATGATTTAAATTATATTACTTATCATCATAATTGGTTTGACCATTCAGATTCACGTTGTCCTCGTGTAAGGTATGCTTCTGTACATATTTACAATAATTATTATAATGGAAATGCTTTTTACAGTATAGGAGCAACAATGAGTGCTTCCGTCTTTGTAGAGTCAAATGTGTTTTTTGATTGCAAATATCCCATGTTAATATCTGGGCAAGGTTCAGATTATAATAAACACATAATATCGGAAGAATCTGGCGGAATGATTAAAGCATATAATAATTCAATAAAAAATTTACGTAGAGATTCTTATCTTATCTATTCTAGTGAATCTAATACTCAATATGATGCCTATCTTGCAAGTACAAGAATGGAACAAGTTCCAGAACATTATAAAACTTTAAAAGGTAATAACAGCTACAACAATTTTGATACAAATCAAAAAATTATGTATGATTATACCGTGGATGAACCATCAAAAATAGAACAAATTGTTAGAAAAGAATCTGGAAGAATTCAAGGTGGAGATATTAATTTTGATACCAACACTTTTGATGTTTTTTCACATAGCCGTATGGATAAACAAGAAAAAAAATTAGATGATTTACTAAACTCTTATCAAACCTCGTTAATTTATATTCAAATTAATATATAATTTTTATTACAATATTATTACAAAACTTGCAATCTTTTGAGATATATGATATATATCATATAATGATATAAAGGAGGAACATAAGATGAATGAAAAATTAAGAAACAAAAAAGGAATAACTTTAATTGCTTTAGTTATAACCATCATTGTATTACTTATTTTAGCAGCAATCACTATTGCTACTTTAACAGGAAAAAATGGAATATTAGCAAATGCACAACGTGCAAAGGAAGAAAACTCTCATGCACAAGTAAAAGAACAAATTCAAATAGCAGTCATAGAATATAATATCCAAAAGAAAAAATCACAAAAAAGTACTTATTCCTCATCAATTGATTATTTAGGAAAAAATGGGTATTTAACTGGATATGATGAAAAAAATGTATTAGATAGTTATGTAATTCCAAAGGATAAATTAAATGGAGCATCATTAGGAAAAGGGACCGATAAAACAACTGGAAATGTATATGTTATAGAAAAAGAAAATCTAGTTACAGGCAGTACAGAAAAAATAGCTTCCCTTGAAACTATCAATACTTTAGAAGTGGCAGAAGAATCTACAGAACTTTACAGTTGGGTATTGAGATATTATAAAACTGAAACAGTATCGAGGACTTTATTAGATCTTTCAACTATAACACAAACTTCAAAAAATCCAGATGATTCAACCTTTTCAACAGATGCAACCCCAATCTATGCAAAACTGTATTCTAATGATATTGGTAAAACATTAGAATTTTCAAATAATCCAGACTATGTTGATACAGCTGATGGTTTTACTTTAGAAAACGAATATGGTAATATATCTAGCACTAATTATTATTACAATCATAATGACGCCAATGAAAATTTTGTTTTACCTCCTTGGGTTCAAGTTGACTTAAATGGAAAAAATATTGAGCGATTGGATATAAAGAAAATAAAAATAGTTGATGAAATAACGCCAAAATCTACTGTTGCTTGGTTTGCTAATTTAGAGTTTCTAGAAACTATAGAAAATATTGAAAATTTAAATTTAAGTGAAGCTACCAATACGTCTTATATGTTTAATAATTGTACTAGTTTAACACAATTAGACTTAAGTCATTCTAATGCATCAAATGCTACAGATATGAGTTACATGTTTAATAATTGTTATCAATTAGCATCGCTAAATTTTGGAAACAATTTTGATACATCGAAAGTTAAAAATATGAGTTATATGTTTTCTGAATGTTCTAGTTTAATGCAATTAGACTTACGCAGTTTTGATACATCAAATGTTACAGATATGAGTTACATGTTTAATAATTGTACTAGTTTAACACAATTAGACTTAAGTCATTCTAATGCATCAAATGCTACAGATATGAGTTACATGTTTAATAATTGTGATCAATTAGCTTCACTAAATTTTGGAAACAATTTTGATACATCGAAAGTTAAAAATATGAGTTACATGTTTTCTGAATGTTCTAGTTTAATTCAGTTAGACTTACGCAGTTTTAATACATCAAATGTTACAGATATGAGTCACATGTTTAGTTGGTGTTCTGATTTAACGCAATTAGACTTAAGCAGTTTTGATACTTCAGAAGTAAAAGATATGTGGTCCATGTTTGTTGGTTGTTCTAATTTATCACAATTGGACTTAAGCAGTTTTGATACTTCAAAGGTAAAACATATGCAATCCATGTTTGAAGGTTGCTCTAGTTTAGAAATAATATATGTAAGCTCTAATTGGCGCCAATATTCAACAGCTGAAGCACTACCTTTTCATCATAATAGAGGATATTGGTATTATGTTCATGATAATAATATTGATGATACTATTGATGAATATTATTACGATTATATGTTCGATGGCTGTGGCATTAACACGTTAACAAAAAAATAAATAGTTATTATAATACAAAGGATTTAGAGGCTATAAAAATATAAATTAAAATAAATAGCCTCTTTTTATTTTATGTGGGGAAGACGGGAAAAATGATAAATACGCTAAAAAAAGATATAAAAAAATACTTGGGATATGCTGTATACTCTGCCAAATTAGAGTTAAAAGCAGAAGTTATCAACTCATATCTAAATTGGTTATGGTGGATACTAGAACCAATTTGTATGATGTGCATCTATATTTTTATTGTTGAAGGTGTATTTAAATCTAAAGAACCAAATTTTCCTATTTTTGTATTCGTGGGAATATCTGTATGGAATTATTTCAATAAGATGGTAAAATGTAGTGTAAAATTAGTAAAAACCAAAAAAAATATTATATCAAAAGTATATGTACCAAAATACATCTTAATTTTAGAAGAATCTCTTATCAATATGTTTAAGACTTTTATCTCATTTGGATTAATTTTACTATTTATAATTATTTTTAAAGTACCTTTTACTTTATATTTATTACTCTTTATTCCTTATTTTATATTGCTTTATATTTTAACTTTTGGTATATGTTGTATTTGCATGCATTTAGGAACATATGTAGAAGACTTAAACAATGTCGTTAATATTATATTAAAGTTTTTACTATACTTTTCAGGAATCTTTTATAATATAAAAACCCGTATCTCTTTTCCTCTTAATGAACTTTTATTAAAACTCAATCCAATTGCTTTCATCATTGATAGTTTTAGAGGAATTTTCTTATATGGTGAAATCGCTAATATTCCTATTCTACTTAGTTGGTATATAATTGGAATAATATTATGCTATATTGGTATCCGTTTAATTTATAAATATGAAAATGGTTATATCAAAGTAGTATAAAATTAAAGATAGAATATAAATAGAAAGGAAATTAATCAGAAATATTAGATTTAAAAATGAAGAAAAATATTATTATATTAGTATCAAAATTATCAAATGGAGGAGCAGAAAAGGCAGCTACTATGTTGGCTGAAAACTTATCACAAAAATACAATGTCTCTTTAGTTGTATTTGACAACAGGATTCAAGATTATTCTACAAATGTGAATTTAATTGATTTGCAAACACCTATAACAAGTAACTTTTTAAAAAAAATCTTGAATTTCTTAAAAAGAATTAGACTATTGCGAAAGATAAAAAAACAATATGATGCAGACTGTACCATTAGCTTTTTAACTGGGCCCAATTTGATAAATATTATGTCAAAAACAAAAGATAAGACTATTATATCAATTAGAAATAATATAAAAGAAAAAGGAAAATTAGAAAATATCATTAATAACTATGTTATCAAACATGCTGATAAAATTGTAACTGTTTCTGAAGATATGAAAAATTACTACATAAAAAACAAAAGTATCAATTTAAACGACATTATTACAATCAACAATGTTTGTGACAGAGAAAAAATATATCTTCAAGCAAAAGAAGATATAGAAAACTATAAAGATTTATTTGAAAATGGAAAAATCATTATTTCTTTAGGAAGATATGTTAAACAAAAAGGTCAATGGCATTTAATAAAAGCTTTCTCAAAACTTGTACGTGAAGATAAAGAATATAAATTAGTTCTATTTGGTAGGGGCAAAGGAAAGAAGAAATTACAAAAGTTAATAAATTATTTGAAACTAAATAAAAATGTTTTTTTATTAGATTTTGTAAAAAATCCTTACATATATTTACAGAAATCTGAAATTTTTGTTATTTCTTCCTTATACGAAGGCTTTTCTAATGTCATATTAGATGCTATGGCAGTTGGACTCCCTATTATTGCTACAGATTGTGATTATGGTAATAGAGAAATTATCTCTTCTAAAAAAAATTTTCCTAAAATAACAGAGTATCAAAAAGAAGAATATGGTATTCTCGTTCCAACAGAAGATAAAAAATATTTTATATTAAAAACAAAATTAACCAAAGAAGAAAATGAATTATATAAGGCAATGAAAGAATTAATTAATAACAAAGCTTTAAAAAAATATTATCAGCAAAAATCTTTAGAAAGAATTCATGATTTTGAAGAAAATACAGCTAAATGGATAGATTGTATAGAAAAGGATTAGTAAAATATGAAAATAGCTATTATAACACATAAAACTAAAAATTTAGCTAGAACAAGAAAAAAATTATTAAAATGCTTTTTAAGTAAACAATATGAAGTAGTCGGAATTTGTCCAGAACAAGAATATACAGAAGAATTAGAAAAAATGGGGGTTTCTACAATAGTAGTAAAAAATGATAGAATCTCTATAAATTTATTTAAAATTATACCTTACTTTTTAACTCTTATAAAGGTTTTAAAACAAGAAAAACCAGATATTGTATTGAATTATACAATTAAACCAAATATAATAGGATCTCTCGCAGCTAAAATTGCAAAAGTTCCTAAAATCTACTCTATGGTTACTGGATTAGGTTATATTTATTCAACCAAAAAATTAAGATTTCTTCTCATTAGAAAATTTTGTACTATTGGCTATAAACTAGCTTTTAAATATAACACAAAAGTTATTTTTCAAAATAAGGAAGATAGACAAGAATTTATTGAAAAAAAATATATCAATGCCTCCAAAGCTTTTATCGTAGATGGATCTGGTGTTGATATGGAAATATTCAAAAAATGTAATTTGCCGAAAAATTTTAACTTTTTAATGATTGCTAGAGCAATCGAAGTAAAGGGAGTAAAAGAATTTTGTAAGGCTGCAGAAATTGTAAAAAATAAATATCCTTTCGTAACATTTACCTTTGTTGGAGAAATAGAAAAAAGTTATCGAGGCATTAATCCTAATTTTATACAGGAATACGAAAAAAAAGGAATTATAAAATTCGAAGGTCATAAGGAAAATGTAGTTCCTTATCTGCAAAACTGTAAAATATTTGTATTACCTTCTTATTTAAAAGAAGGTATTCCAAGAACATTATTAGAAGCTTTATCTGTAGGAAGGCCTATTATCACTACAGATGTACGTGGGTGTAGAGAAACCGTAAAAGAAAATAAAAATGGATTTTTAGTACAGCCACGAGATTTTTATGATTTAGCTAGAAAAATGGAATATATGATAAAAAATGAGAACAAGTTAGAATCTATGGGCAATTGTAGCTATGAATATGCAAAAGAACGTTTTGAAATTAATAAAATAAATCACCAGATGATGGAGATTATCAAATAATTTATATTTAAAGAAAGGATCTTTTATGAAAATGAAAGAGAAAACTATACATGTATGGAAAAAAATATTCTCTATTGCATTTTGTATTCTATTAACTTATGCTTTCTTAAGAGTAGGAAGTCCTTTAGAAAATAATATGCAAATTATAAACTTATTAATTAGCTTTATCACTATATTAATTATTATTTTAAATATAAAACATAAGAAAGAAATAAAAATTACTAAAATGGAATTATGTATTTTAATGATAATCCTTACTAGTTTTATTCCTATTTTATTTAACACACAACGTAGTTTTAATGATACCATTGATAATATCTTTAAATACATATCATTATTCAATATTTTCATTATCGTGAAATATCTTATTGAAATAGATAAAAAATATGTTAATTATTTGATAAATACTATCATAATAACTAGTATTATATTGACTATCTTTGGCATAGATATGATGCACGGAAACTTTTTTCAAGGTGTTTATAATTTTCTAGATAAAATAGTTGCTATTGATGCTTCTTTATCTAGAATGGATTCCTTATTTGAATATTCTAATACATTTTCCATGTTTTTAGGAATTGCTTTGATTCTCACTCTTGGAAAAATAAGAAGTAATAGAAATAATGAAAATAATACCAATAAAAAAAGATTTATTTTTTGTTGTTTATATTTTGTAGTTGCTTGCTTTCAATTTTATGGAATTATCATGTCTGGTTCAAGAATGTCTTTAATCTTATTATTTTTTATCCTAATTATGTGGTTTCTTTTAGAAAAAAAAGAATATTTAAATAAAAAGAATATTCTTGTGTTTTCAATATTTATTTTTATTGCTACTATATTCTTAATTCTATGCTTTACTATTGAATCAGACCTCATCCTATTTAATAAAACAAATCAAGGTGTGATAAAATACGTAAAAGAACTTAATCATATTAAACCAAATACGGAATACAATTTTAAATTTGATATATTATGCTACAATTATACAGATAAAAAAGATAAATTTGAAATAATAGTTAGGGAATTAAATGGTAATTATCATGAAAATAGCCAAAATTTAATTGCACTAGACTCTTTTGAAGGGAAAAAAAATATTAAAATAACAACCAAACAAGATACCTCTTCTATTAGAATTACTTTTGAATCTAGAGATAACATAGAAGGAAAAACATATTTTCAAGTAAAAAATGTATCCGTAAATGATAAGAAAATAAAAATGAAATATTTTTTATTACCATTAAATCTTGTAGATAGAATTACAGATATTAATACCAATTCTGTCACAGATAGATGTAGAATGATTGTTGATGGATTAAAACTCGCAACAAACAATCTTTTTACTGGATTCGGAACAAATGGGTGGAGTTATGAATATAAAAGCATAACTGATTATACACATAGTGCAACACAAATGCATTGCTATATATTAGATGTATTCATTCAAAATGGTATTTTAGGGTTAATAAGTGTTATCGTTTTATATATTATTGTTATCTATAAAGTTATAAGAATGATAATAGAAAAAAAATGTGAATATTATCCTATCATTCTAGCAATTATATTGGGATTACTACGATCTATGTTAGATTTTGACATGAACTTTTATTCTATTCTTATGCTTATGTTTATCTTATTTGCAATAACTGATAGGGAAATCAAAGAAAATGAAATTACGATCAAAAAAAATAATTTGATTATTCATATCATTTTACTAATAACTATGATAATTGTGTTATCTTTTAATATAAGATCTTATGTTGCTTATCAGATAGATAAATATGAAAATCTACAAGAAATAACAGTTGATAATTGGAAAGAAACGTTGAAACAATCAAATATAAAACTTATGTTAGAACCATATAATTATAACTACATGAGAGAAAAATTACAGGCAAATATTATAGCTAAAAAAACGGATATAAACCAAAAAGATTATTTGCATTATTGTGAAGAAAATATAGACTTGCTAAATAAAATGACAACAAAAGAAAAAGGACGAGAACTAACAAAAAATTATTTTAATTTAATTTCAAATATCATAGATAGTATTGATAAAAATAATGTTACTGCCTCCCTAAATAAAATAAATTCAATAGAAGATTCTTTTAAAAAAGATATCACTGATAAAACTAATTTAATAAGTCTTTATGAAAACATTCAAAAAAAATTAGAAACTGTAAATGAATACTTACAAAATAATGCAATAACTAAGGAATATAATCACTTAGGAGAAGAAGTTTTAAGAATAAAATTAAAGTCTATTATGGAAAGTGAAGAAAATAAATGACAAGTAATGATATAATTAAGGTTGAAAACTTATCTAATACAAAAGATACCTTTACAATAAGATGGAATGTAACTTACTTGTGTAATTATAGTTGTGCTTTTTGCATCCAAGGAAATAAAAATACTCATATCATCAAAAGTAAAGGTGAAAGTGAAGAAAATAGAAGATTCATATGTAACCATTTAATTACCTTTATCGAAACCAATTTAAATAAAAAATATAAAGAAATACAAATGTATTTAATTGGTGGAGAATTAACAATTCTTCCTGATTTTCTGGAAATGCTTTCTAAAATTGTAAACTGCAATTTTGAAGGATTAATTCAAATACATATAACAACTAATTTATCGGCTGACGAATCTCTATTAAATTCTTTAGTAACACTATTCAATCAAAAATATGCCAATGAGAGAGTCTTGGAAGTTTCTGCTAGTTATTATAAAGATTACACAACAGAGGAAGAATTTATTAATAAAGTAAAATTATTATATGGAAAAAACAATCTAAAAAACAGAACTATTGGAAGATTGTTTAATAACAGAAGTCTCGTTTTTAAATTTAGAAAGCTATTAGGGAAAAAATTATTTAACAAAGGAAAAAAAATTGCAAATAAGATACAACCGATACATGTGAATATTGGTTATCCTTTATGCATAGATGAAGATTATAAAGATTATATAGCATTTGTTAAAAAATATAGCTATATAACTAGGAAAATTAATTTTATTATAATAAGAGAATATGAAAAATCAATTTCTCCAAAACTGAAAAAGAAAATTAACAAAAAATATTATAAATCAAATTTCATTAAAGTTACTATAAAAGATGGTAGCGAATACCTTTTATCCAGCATTAACCAAATAAGATTATTGCTAGATGAAGAAAACTATTTTAATCCCAAAAATTATTTATGTGATATCGGAACTAACAGTATTTCTATTGATAATTTAGGAATCGTCTCTAGATGTGTGTCTTGTAAAAATGACACCATTCTAGGGGATATAAAAAAAGAAACAATAGTCTTACCTAAAACAAAATTTATCTGTAAATGCAATAAATGTACTTGTAACTATTATACTTTAATAGAAAAAGTATAAATAGTTCTAAATTTTGTTATAAATCACAATAGGAATTAAGAAAATATTAATAATTCTTTTCATTCCTATTTCTTTTTATTTCTTTAAAATTAACCTAATTGTTTTTATAAAAATTTGTATATCCAATTTCAAACCATAATTTTGGGCATAAAATACTTCCATATCTACTCTTTGGTTGTATGTAGTATTATTGGTTCGATTTGCTGCCCAATATCCTGTAATGCCTGGTTTTACACTATGTATTATCTGCATTTTATTTCCAAATTTACTAATTTCCTTATCTACTATTGGTCTAGGTCCTATTAAAGACATATCATTTTTTAAAATATTTATAAATTGTGGTATTTCATCAATATTTGTCTTTCTTAAAAATTTACCTAATTTAGTAATTCTTGGATCTTTTTTTAGTTTATAATTTTTTTCAAATTCTATTTTTGCTTCTTGGTTCTCGCTTAAATATTGTTCCAATTGTTTATCTGCATCGACTATCATGGTTCTAAATTTATACATTTTAAAAGATTTTCCATTTTTTCCTATCCTTGTATGTATATAAAAAATAGGTCCTTTGTCTTTTAATAATTTCTGTGTTATATATACAATTAATGTTATTGGTAGTAATAATATACTTCCAAATATTCCTATTAAAATATCTATCATTTTTTTTATGATACTATAACCAATTTTCTTTTTGCTTTTTATTTGCTCCATAGTAGTAACTATCATTAATTCTGATGTTTTTGTATTTTCAATATCTATGTCCAATTCTATTTTCCTCCAAAAGTCTTCTTTTCTTATTATATCAAAAAAATTGAATTTGTAAAGTATTGCCATGTTGAAACATTCACTATATTCTGATGAAAAATAAAACTATATACTATTTCATAGTTAATAATTTTTATTTAAAAGACTTGTCTTTTAAGATTTTTATGAATTATTTTAAAATTTAAAATAATGTATAAATCATCGGTGTCACTATACTTGAAGTAACAAAAAAGAATAGCAAACTTATTAATAATAGCATACATAACAGTGGTATTAATATAAAATTCTTCCTCTCTACAAAATAACCTATTGTTGCCATGATTGCACTAATACGATTTTGTCTTTTGGAATTATTTTTTATTCTATTTTCTCTGTTTGAAAATCCTTTCCATTTTATATCATTCCTTTGTTGATTCCATGAAAAGAATCCATATTGTTGTGCCCATTTTTTTCTTGTTATTAATCCTATTGGCACTAGTAATAATAGATATACTATTGTCAATATGCATAATAGTATTGCTAGAAAAAACTTATTAATAATTTTTTTAAACCATTTACTTGGATAATATAGTACATAGGGAAACACTATTCCTGTTATTATTAAAATTACTCCTATAATCATTAGACATTTTAGGATTAATTCTGTCTGTGGACTTATTATATCTAAAAACTTTAATCCTGCAATAATTAAAATGACTACTCCTGTCCCTTGTCCAAATAATATGGCTTGTCTTAAATTTTCTTTTTCTTTTTTTTGATTTATTTTATTAATATAACTATTAGTCAAGTTGATATTTCACTCTCTTTCTATCTTTTTTATAATTAATTTGTTTCTTTTTATTTAATAATCGATTCCCTATTACCAAATAATCAATATCTGTATTCATAAAACATTGATAAGCATCTTCCACAGAATTAACAATTGGTTCTCCTCTAACATTAAAAGAAGTATTAATTAGCACACTGCAATTAGTTAACTTTTTATATTCTACTAATAACTTATGTATAAAGGGATTCCTTTTTTTATTGATAGTTTGTATTCTTGCCGAATAATCAACATGTGTTACAGCAGGTATTTTAGATCTTTTTTGATTAATTGTTTCAATCATATCTTGTTTCTTTATATTTGTTTCTCTTAAATTTTCTTTCACATAGCTTGTCATAAGCATATAAGGAGTTTCCTCATCAAAGGTAAAATACTGATTTAAATCTTCTAGTAAAACTATAGGAGCAAAAGGTCTAAAACTTTCTCTCTTTTTTATTTTTAAATTCATTTTCGATTGCATGGTTTCATCCATTGCACTACCAAGAATAGATCTATTCCCTAAAGCTCTTGGTCCCCACTCCATTCTACCTCTTGCTATAGCTATAATTTTTCCTTCTTTTAAAAGACTTGCCATTTTCTTTATTAAAGTTTCTTCTTCCAAATTCTCCCACGTAGCTCCTAACTTTTTTAATACTTGTGTATCTTCTGTCGCATTATCTTTAATTTCTGTCCCCAAATAACTAGATTTCATAGCATCCATCATTTCTACTTTTCTTTCTTGATGTAATGTCTCATGCCAAACCCACAATGCTGCTCCTAATGCCCCTCCCGCATCACCTGCTGCAGGTTGAATCCATATGTTTTTGAATATGTTTTTTCTTTTTAATTCACCCATAGAAACCACATTTAATGCTACTCCTCCAGCAAGTACAATATTATTTTTATGCGTCTTTTTTTTAACATATTGTGCCATTTTTATTACACATTCATTACATATTTCTTGGATACTTGCTGCTAAATCCATTTCACGTTGTGTGATTTTACTTTCCGGTTTTCTTGCTGGTCCCCCAAATAATCTACAAAACTTTTTATTAATCATTTTTCTTCCAGTAATATATTTAAAATATTTTTGATTTAAATTAACTGTTCCATCTTCATTTATATGGATTAATTCTTTTTTCATAATATCGGTATATTTAGGTTCTCCATATGGTGCTAATCCCATTAGTTTATATTCACCACTATTTATTTTAAATCCTGTATAATAGGTAAAGGCAGAGTACAAAAGTCCCAAAGAATTAGGAAATTTTAATTCTTCTTTTAATTCTATATGATTATTTTTTCCTTCTCCCCATGTAGTTGTTGCCCATTCTCCCACTCCATCAATCGTTAATATAGCTGCATCTTCGTATGGTGATGGATAAAATGCACTTGCCGCATGTGACATGTGATGATTGCAAAATAATATTTTCTTTTTTATCCCCAACTCTTTTGCTATTTTACTTTCCATCCACAAATCAGAAGATATCCATTTTGAAATTGATTGTAAGTAAGATAAAATTCCTTTTGGAATTGTAATATGATAGCTCATCAATAATCGTTCAAATTTCATGAGGGAATCCTCATAAAACACAATATAATCAATTTCCTCTATTGTTTTATTAACTACATTTAAACAATAGTTAATAGCATGGTGTGGAAAACTAGCATCTCCTTTTTTTCTTGTAAATCTTTCCTCTTGGACAGCTGCCATTATTCTTCCATCTTTTATAATAGCTGCTGCTGCATCATGATAATAAGCAGATATTCCTAGTATTGTTGTATCTATTTTAATCTCCTCCTATTTTTTTATTGTTATTTCTAAATCTTTTCCTTTTATCACATCGGCTTGGATACATATAGATGTAATACGTGATTTGTCCTTTACTTGAAAAGTTTCGTTATTTCCTATTTGCCCTCCTATTAAATTCATCGTTTGATCATCATATCCTAATTTTTCGTTTATAGTCGTTATATATATTTTAGCTTTTTTTAATGTTTTGCCTTTTAAATTAATTTCTTGAATTGCAATAGGATATTGCAAAGATATTTTTATATACTCTTCATTAATTGGCATTGTTAATGCATGTTTGGGATATTTTATGGTATATATTGCATAATTTTCTTTTTCTTCTTTTTCTTTTAAATCTAAGTCATACGGAACCCAATCATTAATGCATATAGGATATTCTATTTTTTCTTCTCCTTTTTTTCCTAATATTTGTGGATAGTCTTTTTCGAGAATATCTGAGACATATTTAGCATAATATTTTGTATATAAAGTTCCTGGATGTCCATCAACCAAATTAATTTTTGTATTATCATCATCTGGATTTTTCTCCATAATATCTTTAAATTCTGAATACATATTATAAACTTTTATCCTTGCCTTTTCGAATAAAGATAATATTTGATACCATTTTTCAAATTTAGAATTTATTTTATCTGGTGTAGTAACAACAAACGAAGGTATTTCTATAGAATTCAAATATTTGCCTAACGGTTGAACTGCTATTTCATCATATTTTTTACTCCATTTTTCATTTGTTATAACATCATACCATAAATAATATGGATAGCCTGTTTCGTCATTGAATTCTCCTATTTTATCAATTTTATCATTTATCATATTATTAATTTTATAGGTAATATTAGGAAACATTTGTTTTATTATTTTTAATATTTTGTCCTTTTTAAAGTAATCTATACTCTCTGTGTGCTTTATAATTTCTTTTCCTTCTTCATCATCTATCTCTGGATCATTTATCACATATCCAATAATAATTAAATCTGGTTTAATATCTTCAACTAAAGTTGTTTTCGATAACCAATTCATTTCATTATAAGTAGAAGCTCCTCTTCTACCTACTCCATACACTTCTATATTATAATATCCTCTAGAATATAATTCTAGTTCCAATTGTCTCCACCATGTTTGATTTAAATTATTACATCCATCTCCCTCAATATAAGAATCTCCAATTACTAAAATTTTCTTTTTTGTTTCTTCATTACCTAATTCTTTTCTTCTCAATTCAATAAGAGGATAGTCTTTACGTCTAATGTTTGACATTTTTTTCATTCTATCTTCGTTTAAAAAATTATTTTCTTTTTCCCATTTTTCATATTGTGGCATACATCTATCAATAATTACTAATGTGATAAATAACATCATAATTAATATAAAAAAATGTATAATTGCTTCTTTTGGTAAGATTTTATATTTTTTCATGTATATCCCTTCTTTTAAAATCCTTTTTATTACATATTTTTAATAATATTTTAACTGAAAATATTTATTAATATTATTTTTTTATTGTTATTTCTAAATCTTTTCCTTTTATCACATCGGCTTGGATACATATAGATGTAATACGTGATTTGTCCTTTACTTGAAAAGTTTCGTTATTTCCTATTTGCCCTCCTATTAAATTCATCGTTTGATCATCATATCCTAATTTTTCGTTTATAGTCGTTATATATATTTTAGCTTTTTTTAATGTTTTGCCTTTTAAATTAATTTCTTGAATTGCAATAGGATATTGCAAAGATATTTTTATATACTCTTCATTAATTGGCATTGTTAATGCATGTTTGGGATATTTTATGGTATATATTGCATAATTTTCTTTTTCTTCTTTTTCTTTTAAATCTAAGTCATACGGAACCCAATCATTAATGCATATAGGATATTCTATTTTTTCTTCTCCTTTTTTTCCTAATATTTGTGGATAGTCTTTTTCGAGAATATCTGAGACATATTTAGCATAATATTTTGTATATAAAGTTCCTGGATGTCCATCAACCAAATTAATTTTTGTATTATCATCATCTGGATTTTTCTCCATAATATCTTTAAATTCTGAATACATATTATAAACTTTTATCCTTGCCTTTTCGAATAAAGATAATATTTGATACCATTTTTCAAATTTAGAATTTATTTTATCTGGTGTAGTAACAACAAACGAAGGTATTTCTATAGAATTCAAATATTTGCCTAACGGTTGAACTGCTATTTCATCATATTTTTTACTCCATTTTTCATTTGTTATAACATCATACCATAAATAATATGGATAGCCTGTTTCGTCATTGAATTCTCCTATTTTATCAATTTTATCATTTATCATATTATTAATTTTATAGGTAATATTAGGAAACATTTGTTTTATTATTTTTAATATTTTGTCCTTTTTAAAGTAATCTATACTCTCTGTGTGCTTTATAATTTCTTTTCCTTCTTCATCATCTATCTCTGGATCATTTCTCACATATCCTATGATAATTAAATCTGGTTTAATATCTTCAACTAAAGTCGTTTTCGATAACCAATTCATTTCATTATAAGTAGAAGCTCCTCTAACCCCTACTCCATATACTTCTATATTATAATATCCTCTAGAATATAATTCTAGTTCCAATTGTCTCCACCATGTTTGATTTAAATTACTACTTCCCTCTCCTTCAATGTACGAATCTCCAATTACTAAAATTTTCTTTTTTGTTCCTTCAGTTCCTAATTCTCTTCTTCTTAATTCAATAAGAGGATAGTCTTTACGTCTAATGTTTGACATTTTTTTCATTCTATCTTCGTTTAAAAAATTGTTTTCTTGTCTCCATTTTTCATATTGTGGCATACATCTATCAATAATTATTAATATGATGAATAACATCATAATTAATATAAAAAAATGTGTAATTGCTTCTTTTGGTAAGATTTTATATTTTTTCATGTATATCCCTACTTTTAATATTATTTTTTAAAACTTTTTTATCTTTTTTTACTTTGCTTACTTTTATATGGTTATATCTTTATTCATTACATTATTTTTCTTTTTTGCATTCGATAAGTAATTTTACTAATCCATGAAGTAGGCATTAATTTAGCACCAATTTTAGCTAATTTTACATCAAAACCTGGAACAAT